>JBBQTJ010000325.1:0-3824 GCA_038213315.1 Planctomycetota bacterium | reverse complement strand
TCAGCGCCAAGGGGCCGGCGCCGGCGGCGGCGTTGGTCACGTAGACAGCGGGCGTCATGGCCGGGAAGGCGGCGCGATACTGGGCCGTGAGGTCGCGCACGAAGGCGTCGACCTGGGCGTCCTGCACCAGGCTGACAGTGCAGCCGCCGAAGCCGGCACCGGTCATGCGGCTGCCCAGGCAGCCCGGCAGGGCGCGGGCGATGGCGACCATGCCGTCGAGTTCCGCGCAGGTGACCTCGAAGCGGTCCCGCAAGTCGGCATGGCTCTGATCCATGAGCTGCCCAAAGGCCACTGCATCACCGGCGCGCAGTACGGCAAAGGCCGCCTGGGTGCGACCGTTTTCCGCCACCACGTGCTCGCAGCGGCGACGCGCGGCGGCGTCCAAGCGGCCGGCCTGGGCCGCCTGCCACAGCCCGTGCATGGTCACGTCCCGCAGGTGCGACACGCCCATGGCCTTGGCGCCAGCCTCGCACTGAGCACGACGTTCGTTGTAGGCGGAATCCACCAAGCCACGGCGTTTGCCGGTGTCGGCGATGACCACGCTGACCCCGGCGGGCAGGGGCGCGGGGATCAGGGCCAAGGTGCGGCAGTCCATCAGCATGGCTTGGCCCGCCGTCGCGCAGGCGCTGCTGAGCTGATCGAGAATGCCGCAGTTGGTGCCGACATAGCGGTTCTCGGCCCGCTGCGCCAGGGTGGCGATCTCGGCGCCGGACTTGGTGACGCCGGCGGCGGTCAGCAGCGCGTGCATGGTGGCGACCTCAAGGGCCGCTGAACTGCTCAGACCCGAACCCAGGGGCACGTCGCCGGTCAAAGCCAGATCACAGCCCACCAAGCGGACGCCGGCCTGTACCAAGACCTGGGCGCAGCCCTTCACGTAGTCGGCCCAGCGCTGGGCCGGCAGCGTCGCCTTGGGAATGTCGGCCGAGATGGTGAACTCGACCACGCCGTCCTGCTCAGCGGACACCACGCGCACCGTCTGGTCGGCCCGCTTGGCCAGGGCGATGAGCACATCCTGCTGGATGGCCATGGGCAGGCAGAAGCCGTCGTTGTAGTCAGTATGTTCGCCGATCAGGTTCACCCGCCCGGGGGCACGCACGCCCTGCTGAGGCGCGCCGCCGAAGGTCCGGCGGAAGAGGGCGATGACGGTGGTGGTGCGGGCGTCCATGGGGGCTCCAAAAGGAACGTGCAGGGCTTACGGCCGAGCCCGGCGGGGGCAATCCCTGGGCGGCCAGACAGTGGACAGCGGCGCGATCATGAGCCACGCTCTGCCATGCCCCTCCCGCGTTGGCGCGCCATCACCTGGATCTGGATTCTCTTGGCCGTGTGGATGGGCTTCATCCTGCTGGTCTGGCAGGTCCATCTGGCCATTCGCGGCGGCGAGCATCTGCCCACCGCGATCGCCCTGCCCCCGGCCCAGGACGAGTTGATCACCGCCAGCCGCTCGTTCATGCGCCAGCTCGACAAGGAACTGAGCCCGACCGAGGCCCTGACGCTGACCCCGGGCCAGATACGCTGGCCCGACCTGCCCGCCTACATCCTCACGTTGGAACCGGTCGAGGTCCTGGCCGCCCGCGATCTCCTCGAAATTTCCCTGCGGCAAGACGGCAAGCCGGTGAACCTCATCGCCCTGCGGGATGAGGCGACGGAAGAGCGGTGGCGCGAACGCCTGACCGCCAAAGGCGGCACACAGATCAAACCGGGGCTATGGCTGGGGAAGCAGTAGCGGGACAGCCGTCGCGAAGTCGCGGGGTCGCGGGGTCGCGGGGTCGCGACGTCGGAGCGCCTTAGACAGCTAGATCGTCCTGTCAGTACCACAGACCTGTATCGACCCCGCGACTCCGCGACTCCGTGACCCCATGACCCCGCGACTCCGCGACCCCGCGACCCCGCGACCCCGCGACGGCTGTCCCAACGATTGTTAGCTCCCCCGCTCCCCTATCCTCCGCCCGCCATGCCCAAGGACTTCTACGACGTCATCGTCATCGGCGGCGGTCACGCCGGCAGCGAAGCCGCTGCGGCGGCGGCGCGCGTAGGTGCACGCACGGCCTTGGTGACCGGGAATCTGGACACCATCGGCAAGATGAGCTGCAATCCCTCGGTGGGCGGCGTGGCTAAGGGCCAGCTGGCGCGCGAGGTCGACGCCTTGGGCGGGCTGATGGGGCGGGCCACGGATGCCACCGGCATCCAGTTCCGCCTGCTGAATCGCAGCAAGGGGCCGGCCCTGTGGAGCCCCCGGGCGCAGTGCGACAAGGCGGACTACAGTCTATGGATCCGTGAAGAGCTCGAACGGACGCCGAATCTCTTCCTGGTCCAGGGGGAAGCGTGGGAGCTGGTCACGGCCGACGGTGCGATCAGCGGGCTGCGGCTGCGCGATGGCCGCCTGCTGACTGCGCCCCGGGTGGTAGTGACCACGGGAACTTTTTTGCAGGGCCTGATGCACCAGGGCGAGACCAAGACTACTGGGGGGCGCATGGGCGATGCCGCCGCGGCGGGCCTGTCGGCTAGCCTGCTGGCGGTGGGACTGCGCCTGACTCGCCACAAGACCGGCACCCCCTGCCGGGTGCATGCGGACTCCATTCACTGGGAGCAGTGCGAGCTGCAACCGGGTGATGAGCCGGCCCCATGCTTCAGTTTTCTCACTACGGCCATCACCACTCCGCAGATCCCCTGCCACAGCACCTGGACGACGCCGGCGGCCCATGCGGTGATCCTCGCCAACCTCGACCGTGCGCCGATGTACAACGGCCAGATCAGCTCGATCGGGCCGCGCTACTGCCCCTCGATCGAGGACAAGGTCAAGCGCTTCGCCGATCGCAACCAGCACCACATTTTTCTGGAGCCGGAAGGTCGTCGCACCCGCGAGGTCTACGTCAACGGCCTGAGCACTTCCCTGCCTCTCGACATCCAGGCCCAGGTGCTGGCGGCGATCCCGGCCCTGGCCGACGCCCATGTGCTGCGCTGGGGCTATGCGGTCGAGTACGACGTGGTCGCGCCCGAGCAGATCGATCACACCTTCGCCGCTGTGGCCGTGCCAGGCCTGTACCTGGCGGGGCAGATCAACGGTACTTCGGGCTATGAAGAAGCGGCGGGCCAGGGCCTTTTGGCCGGCGCGAATGCCGCGCTGACCCTGGCCGGGCGGGTTCCTCTGGTGCTCTCCCGCGCCGACGCCTACCTGGGCGTGCTGGCCGACGATCTGGTGACGCGCTGCCCGGAAGAGCCCTACCGCATGTTCACCTCGCGGGCCGAGCACCGTCTGCACCTGCGCGCCGACAATGCCGACCGCCGCCTGGCCGCCCTGGGCCAGCGCGCCGGTCTGATCGACGCCGCGCGCGCCGACGCCGTGGCCGCCAAGGCCGCTGCCATCGCCGCGATCGTGGCCAACGTCCCGCCGACCGTGGCCCGGCACATCGCCGGCGAGGCCATGGATCTGGCCGCCACCACCGCCCAGGTGCCAGCCCTGGCCACGGCCAGCGCAGTGGTGGCCGAACAAGCGTGGATCGAACTGCGCTATCACGGCTACCTGGAACGGCAGCAGACCGTCATCGCCAAGCTCACCCGCCTGCGCGAGCTGCCCTTGCCGGCCGAGCTGGACTACGCGGCCCTGACCTGCCTCAGCTTTGAAGGCCGCCTCCGCCTGGGCCGCCACCGCCCGCGCACCCTGGGCGAAGCCCGCAGCCTGCCGGGGGTGAGCGAAGCGGATGTGGAGACGTTGTTGGCGATTTTAGATCGGGGCTGAGCGACGACAGACAACTGCGGGCCTGGAGGCCCACGCTCTGTGGGGACAGCCCACCCGAACTGCTGTGCTTCGTGGGGACGTCCACCCG
>JBBQTJ010000324.1:0-3829 GCA_038213315.1 Planctomycetota bacterium | reverse complement strand
CCGATGCTGGCGAAATGGGCAATGCGGGCATCAACGCTGGGGAAGCTGGGATTGAGGCGGCCGTCGGCCAGCACGTAGCCGTCGGCGCCGCTGGCCACGGCCTGCTGGTGTCCTGCGCAGACGCAGGCGCCTTCCCAGGCGATGGCGCGTACCACCGCCGGCATGGGCGCTTGGCCGGTGCAGGCGGGTTGCACGGGGATGAGGTCGCGGGTGTTATGCTCGGTGCCACAGGTGACCAGCACGCCCAGGGCGCGCAGCCCGGTGACAAAAGCTTCGAGAACCTCCGGGGCATTGCGCGGCGGGATAAATTCGCAGGCGTAGATGCCCAACTTCTGCAGATTGGCGGCCAAGGTCGCGGCGTCGGCTTCAAAGAGGCTGATGGGCTTCACGCCATCGGCGACTACGGGATAGCAGGGGATGCCACCCAGGCCCAGGGCCAGTTGCTTGGCCTGGTCGAGGCTGATGTAGGACTCGGCCACGAAACCGGGCTTGCCCACCTTCATCAGGTGGCTGCGCACCTCGTTCTGCAGGCCGACCGCATCGTCAGGCCCCTTCAGCGTGGGCGCCGCGCCCAGCAGGGTGGTCAAGCGGGCGCTACGCTCCGCCGCCGGGATCGCGGCGAACAGGGCTTCTTGCAGGGCTTGGGCAACGTGCCGTTCTTGCAGGTGCACGGTATGGCGCGGGCTGCCGTGCCGGGTGACAACCTGGTCGATGACCTTGTCGGCATCCAGGTCGAGCCGCAGGCCACGCTCGGCCAGAGCCGCCACGCACTGGCGCACCATGGCCGCCATGCGCGCACCGTCAGTGCGGCGGATGGTGTCGAGGATGGCTTGAGTCGCCGCATCGGGTCGCTCGAAACGGGTGATGGCTTTACCGCAGAGGTAGACTTTGCCGGGATTGCCCGGGTCGTTGACCTTCACGCCGGCCGCGGCCATGGCCTCGTCGCGGCAGAGGATCTCCAGGCCGAACAGTGGATACACGCCCGCATCGGCGCCCGCCGCCGCCAACTCGGCATAGACCTCGTAGTCGTAATAGTTGCTGGCCCCCAGCAGCACGCAGCCTTCGTCCGCCGCCATGCCCACCGCCTGAGCGGTGTTGGCGAAGGCGCTGAAGTTCGGCGGCAGGTGGATATGGCTGTTGTGGTTCGGCGCGGCGCCAATGCCCAGCGGCGAGGCGGCGCGGATCAATTCAGCGGGGGAACCAAGGGCAGCAAGGCGGGAAGATATCATAGGTGCGGGTCAGGGGGTTTTGGTGAAGGGTTATAGCGCCAGCAGCGACCACGCACCAGACCCACGGCGATCAGGCAGAAATGATCTTCCGCGGCGGCAGGTGCAGGCTCATGCCCAGGGCATCCTCGGCGGCTTCCTTCACTGCTTCACTGATGGTGGGATGGGCGAAGACCGCTTCGGCCATATCGTGGACGGTGGCCTTGGTGTGCAGCAGCACCCCGGCGGCAGCGATGATCTCGGTAGCATTGTGGCCCAGGGCGTGGACGCCCAGGATCACATCGGTCTCGCGGTGGCGGATGACCTTGACGAAGCCCTCGGTGTCGCCGGCGGCCATGGCCTTGCCCAGGTGGCCGATGGGGAAGCGACCGACGCTGTAGGGCAGATTCTGCGCTTTGGCGTCGGCTTCGGTGATGCCGACGGCGCCGATCTCGGGAAAGGTGTAGACGGCGCTGGGGATGGGTGCGGTGAAGGGATGGCCGCAGCCCAAGGCATTTTCAACGGCGGTGACTCCATTGGCGCTGGCGGCGTGGGCCAACAGGCAGCGGCCATTGACGTCGCCGATGGCCCACACGCCCTTGGCGGTGGTGGCCATGGTGTCATCCACCGGAATGAAGCCGCGGTTGGTGACCTGGATGCCGACGGATTCCAGATTCAGTCCGGCGGTGTTGGGCTTGCGCCCGACGCTGACCAGCAGGCGGTCGGCCTTGAGCACCGTGCCATTGTCGAGGGTCGCGCTGACCACGCCGCCCTCGGCGGTGACGCTCTGCACCTTCACCCCAACGTGGATGGTGATGCCGCGCTTGACGAAAGATTTGGCCAGGTCCTTGCCCAAATCCGCGTCCAGGCCAGGGGTGGCCAGGATTTGCGGCATCAATTCGACCAGGGTGACCTTGACGCCTACCGCGTTCATGATGCAGGCGAATTCGCAGCCGATCACGCCACCGCCGACAATGATCAATTCCTTGGGCAGCGTGGTCCAGTGCACGGACTCATCACTGGTGCTGACCAGTGCGGGATCGGTCGGCCAGCCGGGGATGCGGACGGGCTGGCTGCCGGTGCCGATGATGACGTGGTCGGCGGTGTGGCTGACCACGCCCCCCTTGCCGTCATCGACGATCACCTTGCCGGGGCCATCAAGCTTGGCCGTACCGATCAGGTGGGTGACCTTGCGGCCTTTGAGCAGGCTGGCGATGCCGCCGCGCAGGGTGGTGATGATCTTGTCCTTACGCGCCTGCACCGCCGGCCAATCGATCTCGGCCCCGGTGACCTTGACGCCCCATTGGGCGGCGTGCTTGGCATGGTGCAGCACCTCGGCGCTGGAGAGCAGGGCCTTCGACGGCACGCAGCCCCAGTTCAGGCAGGTGCCGCCCAGGTGGCCCTTCTCGACCATGGCGACCGAGGCGCCCAGTTGCGACGCCTTGAGCGCTGCGATGTAGCCGCCGGGACCGGCGCCAATGATGATGATTCGAGTGTCGGGTTTCGAGTTTCGAGTTTCGAGGTGAGACATGGCGTGTCCGTGAGCGTTGGCGTAGTTGGGCGGTGGCAAATGGCGGTCGTCGACTCAAAACTCGAAACTCGAAACTCTAGCAGAGCTGCTCTGGCGCCTCCAGGACGCCCTTGAGCGCCTGGACGAACTGCGCGGCGAGGAGGCCGTCGACGATGCGATGATCAGCCGACAGGGTCAGGGTCATGACGCGACCGGGGCGCATGGCGCCGTTGGCGACGATGACCTCTTCACGGGCGGCGGACACCGCCAAAATGCCAGCTTCGGGCGGATTGATGATCGCGCTAAACTCTTCCACACCGAACATGCCGAGGTTGGACACGGTGAAGCTGGCGCGGCCCAGGTTCTCGAGCTTGCCCTTGCGGGCGGCCTCGACCACGCGCTTGCTCTCGCTGGCCAGTTCGGTCAGCGAGAGGCGGTCGACCTGCATCACCACCGGCACTACCAGCCCATCGGGGATGCCGACGGCGATACCGATATTGGCGGTGGGCAGCTCGGTGATGCCATCAGTGCTCCAACGGCTGCGCAGGGCCGGGAAGGCGCTCATGGCGCGGGCCAGGCCGGCCATCACCACGTCGTTCACCGAGCAACCGGTGGCGGCCTTCTGGGCCTTGGCGAAAGCCAGCAGCGGGCCGGCGTCGACGGTGACCTTCACATAGAAGTGGGGCACCGTCTGCTTGGACATTTGCAGATTGGTGGCAATAGCCTTGCGCATCTTGGTCAGCGGGCGCGTCACCGCCTCGCCCACCGGGCCGGTCGGGCGGGGGATGGTGGCGACCGCCTTCTTCGCGTCAGACTTCTCGCCCTTAGTTGCGGGCTTGGCCGTAGCGACGTCGGTGGAGAGCACGCGACCACCGGGACCGCTGCCACCGACGCTGGCGAGGTCGACGCCCTTCTCGGTGGCGAGCTTACGGGCGGCGGGCGAGGCGGGAACGCGACCACTGGCAACCGCTGTCGCGGGGTCGCGGGGTCGCGGGGTCACGGGGTCGGGGGATACCGCCGTCGCGGGGTCGCGGGGGCGCGGGGGCGCGCGGTCGGTGACAGACGAAACCAAGGGGGGGGTCGACGACCCGCCCCCGCCCCTCCCCCCCACCGC
>JBBQTJ010000323.1:0-3845 GCA_038213315.1 Planctomycetota bacterium | reverse complement strand
TGCGTCAGGGCATGCACGCCGGTGCCGATCAGGACCACCGGGATGGTGATTTCTTTGCTGATGCCCTTGATGGTCAGGGTGCCGGTCACGTCCCACTTCTTGTCGCCAGCGGGCTTCCATTCCTTGCTGGCAAAGGTCATGGTGGGAAACTGCTTGGCGTTGAAGAAGTCGGTTCCACGCAGGTGATCATCGCGCTTGGGTAGGGCGGAGTCGACGCTCTCGGTCTTGATAGTGACGCTGACTTTATTCTTGGTCGCATCGGCGGCATCGAAATCTACCGTGCCGGCAAGGTCATTGAAACGGCCATAGATATGGCCGGCGCCGAAGTGCAGCACCTTGAACATGGCGGTGGAATGGCCCGGATCGACGACCCAGGTGTCGACGGCGGCCAGGGGCGCGCATAGGGAGAAGGTGGCGAGTGCGGCAAGACGGAAGGACATGGTGATTCCTTGGGATAAGGGTGTGATCAACTACGCGGTGCATCCGGGGGCCGGATGGCCTCCAGAAGGTGGATGAGGGTGGACAGCTCGTCCCGGGACAGGGGCGCGAACTGGCGACGATGCAGGGCGTCCAGGCTTTCGTCGTCCGTCATGGCAGCGAGCAGGGTGAGTCCAGCCGGGGTGATGCGCGCCCACACTTGGCGACGATCCGTCGCCGAACGGGAGCGCAGCACCAGCTCCCGGCGTTCCAGCCGGTCCAGCAGGCGGGTGACATCCGGATCGTGGGTTACCAGGCGGGCGGCGACCTCGCCGCAGGGCAGACCCTCGGGCTCTGCGCCGCGCAGGATGCGCAGCACATTGTATTGCACCTGGGTCAGGTCATGCCCACTCAGCAGGGCCTCGACGGCCCGGCTCAACCGGTCGGCGGTGCGGGCCAGATTGAGGTAGGCCTCGACCTCAAGCGAGGTGAAGGGTTTGCGCTGCTTCAGTTCTGATTGCAGGCGGCTGGCCATGGGCGAACGTTTAACGTGAACGATAGTCGTTACAACAAGTATTTTTACCGGGGCCGCCTGTTGACCGCCGGGCAATGATCGTCGACCGTCGCAGACGATGCCCTCCACCACCGGCCGTTTCGCGCCCAGCACCACCGGTCCGGCCCACCCGGGCACGCTGTTGGCCGCCCTGCTGGCCTGGCTTGACCAACGCGCGCGCGGCGGCCGGATCGTGCTCCGCCTTGAGGACCTGGACCCGGAGCGGTGCCGGCCTGAATTCGCCACGGCGATGCAGCACGACTTGGCCTGGCTGGGCTTGGACTGGGATGCGGTCGTCACCCAGTCGGCCTGCGCCGCCGCCCATGCCGCCGCGCTCGATCAGCTTGCCGCGGCCGGCCGTCTGTATCCCTGCGCTTGCTCGCGCAGTGACTTGGCGGCGGGCGGCCGGCGCGCCCCCGATGGCGGCTGGGCCTATGACAACACGCATCGCGGTGCCCCGCTCCCGGCCGGGGGCTGGCGGGCTTGCCAACAGCCGCTGCGCGTGCGCCTGGATGACGGCCCGGTGGTGGTGCACGATGTGGCCGGTGCAGAACTCAGCCAGGACCCGGCCCACGCCATGGGTGATCCGGTGGTGCGTCGTCGGGACGGGGCCATCGCCTACCAATTAGCAGTGGTGGTTGACGATGCTGTAGCAGGCGTGACCGAGGTAGTGCGCGGCCGGGATATCGCCGTCAGCACCGCGACCCAGGTGGCGCTGCAACGCCTGCTGAGCCTGCCCACGCCCACCTATCGCCATCACCTGCTGCTGCTGGAACAGCATGAGCGCAAATTGGCCAAGCTGCATGGCGCGGTGGGGGCCGAGGCTTTGCGCCGGAGTTACGATGCGCGCGACTTGTGCGGTGTCCTCGCCTGGTGCGCGGGTCTGCGGGATCGGCCCGAACCCTGCACGCCGACGGAGCTGTTGGCGGATTTTTCCTGGGCGCGGGTGGCGCGCGAGGACGTGGTGGTGGCGTGGGACGGACAGCGCCTGCACCGTGTGGTCACCTCGGCTCCGCCAGACGGGTCGGCGACGGACCTCTGCACGGTGCTGACCTCTGCCGATCCCGCCGCCATTGGCATCGTCACGGCCCCTGCCCTGCCGGCGCTGCTGGACCGAGCTCTGCCGGCACCGGGCCGCGCTCGCTTCGCTCGCTTGTGCGC
The DNA here is from genome assembly GCA_038213315.1 of Planctomycetota bacterium. Taxonomy (GTDB): domain Bacteria; phylum Planctomycetota; class UBA11346; order UBA11346; family UBA11346; genus JBBQTJ01. The sequence continues at coordinate 1,714 of JBBQTJ010000323.1, read as the reverse complement.
GGCCGATGGTCAAGCAGTGGATGAGGTGATGGCTCTGCACCGCGCCGATGGCCAGTTGGAGTTGCACACCCACGGCGGACCAGGGGTGCGGGCTGCCGTGCTGGCTGCCCTGGCGAGCCACGGCCTGCGCGTAGGTCCGCCTGCGTTGGACCGTTGGGCTCGTTTGGCTGCTGCCCCCAGCGCTGGCGCGGCGGCGTGGCTGCTGACCCACGGAGAGGCCACGCCGCCATTCTCAGCTGATTTCCTGGTCCGCCTGCCGGTAATCTTGATCACTGGTCCAGCCAATGCAGGCAAAAGCACGCTGTTGAACCACTGGTGCGGCGCCGCCCGGGCCGTGGTGTCGCCAGTACCCGGCACCACCCGCGATCTGGTGGCTGCCGAAGCCGACCTGGGACCCTGGCGGGTGCGCCTGGTCGACTCCGCCGGCCTACGGGCCACCGCCGATCCCCTGGAAAGCGCCGGTCAGCTCCTGGCGCACCAGGCCCGCTCTCAAGCGGATGTAGTGATCTACCTGCAACCCGTTGACGACCAGGGCGCCCAGCCCGGCGATTTGGTGCTCGCCGCCCAAGCCGACCGCAGCCCGGTCTGGCCCACCGGCCTGGCCTGGTCCGATCGTGCCAGCGCCCCGCATGATCCGGATCGCCTGCTGGACCTGCTGGCGCAGGCGGTGCGACTCCGCTTGGGACTGACCGACTAATAGAGGGCCTGACGCCGTGCAGGTCCGATGTGCGTGGTCGTCGGGGTCGCCGGCGTACCGCCGGCTCTTTTCCATCACCCCCAAAGCCGGCGAGACGCCGGCGATCCCGACGATCGAACCCGGGATCGTCGGACTCGGCAACTGTGGGCTGAATTCGCGCGCATTTGAGGGTAGACTGTCCGCAGCATGTCCTGGCCCGAACCGTTGCGCTCCTGGATCAATCCTGCTCCTGACAGCGGCAGCGAACTGGTGTGTTGGGCCCGGGGCCGCACCTGGTGGCTGCGCCTGCCGCTGCTGCTGGCGTCAGCGTGGCTGCTGCTGGCGTGGTGCGGGGACGTGGCGCGAGCCACGTGGTTCGATGGCATCGACCTGGGCATCCATGAGGCCGGACACCTCCTCACCAGTGCCTTCCCGGCCCTGGTCTGCGCCGCCGCCGGTTCCCTCGCCCAGTGCCTGGCGCCGCTGGCCGCGGTGGCCGTGTTCCTGCGCCAGCGGGACTTCGCCGCCATCGGCTTCTGCCTGACCTGGCTGGCGGCCAACCTGTTCTCGGTGGCGGTCTATGCCGCCGACGCCACCGAGATGGCCCTGCCCCTGGTCACCGTGGGCGGCGGCGAGGCCACCCACGACTGGAATTTCATCCTCGACTCCCTCGGGCTGCTCGGCCACGAAGACCTCATCGCCGGGCTGCTACGCCTGCTGGCCTTCGTCAGTGCCATCGCCGGCGTGCTGTGGACGGCGTGGGTGCTGCGGGTGATGGCCCGGGTGAATGCATAGCCCTGGGGCGTGAAACACCGCACCCCGGAGGGAACCCCTCCGGGGTGCGGTCGTTCAACGTGTGCGACTGAACGTGCGTCTGATCAGTACAAGAGAGCGGCGGGGGCTTCGACGGCGCGGAGGATGATCTCGGCGCCAAGCTTCTTGTCGCCTTCCAGGCCGTTGATGGCGTCCTGGATCTGCTTCTTGGCGCGCAGCAGGGCGACACCGCCGCCGGGGACGATGCCTTCTTCGACGGCTGCG
>JBBQTJ010000322.1:0-3898 GCA_038213315.1 Planctomycetota bacterium | reverse complement strand
GTGGCCCAGGGCCTGGCGGCGGTCTTGACCTTTGGCGTGCTGCTGGGCTTCCTGCTCAACAGCCCCCTGGCCGGGGCCTGGCGCTGTGGCCGGCTCTTCGTGCTGGCCTGTGCCGGCATGGCGGTGGGGACCTTGGCGACCCAAGTAACGAATAAATGGCTGGTGATGGTGTTGGTGGGCATCTGCTATGGCGCGGCCTGCGCCGCCCGGGGCAAGGCCATCCCGTTGTTGGCCCGGGCCACGGGCCGCGGCAACACCTTCGTCAGCGGCCTGATCAACGCCGCGATGGTCATCGGCCTGTTGGGCGGCACGGTGCTGGGCATGGTGCTGCATGGCAGCGTGACCATGCCGTGGTGGCGGCACGGCCTGCTGGCGGCCTTCCTGGTGGTGGCCACGCTCCTGGCCACGCGGGTGCGTCCGCCTGAGCCCCGACCCATGCCGTTCAAGCAGGGGCTGCGCGAACTGCTGGCGGGCACCTGGCGCATGACCCGGGCTCATTGGCCGCTGCTGGTGGGCGGGGGCTTGGCCTGGGGCATCGCCAGCGCGGCCAGCCTGGCGGTGTTCGTCGACGGCCTCGATCGCCTGACCATCGATGGCAAGCTGATCCCCCCAGCCTTGGCCAGCACCTTGGTGGTCTTTCCGGCGGTGGGGGCGATCATCGGCAATCTGACCAGTCACTGGTTCAGCCGACGCCGCCATGTGATTGCGGCCTATCTGCTGATGGCCGTGGTGATCGGCATCTATCCGCACGTGGTCGATGGCTATTGGGGTGCGGCCTTGGCCATGATCGTGGTGGGCGCCCTGTTCGCCTGTCCGACCAATGTCCTTGATGCCAAGCTGATGGCCTGCGCCGCCAAGGAGGGCTTGGCGGGGCGCGGGTCGACGGTGATGAGTCTGGTCCACAATGTCTTCATCCTGGTGGTCGGCTCGACTTTGGCCCTGGCGTTGTTCCTAGGTTGGATGACCGCGTTTCAGCAGTTTTCCTGTCTCGCTGCCATCGCCGTGCTGACCGCCCTGGTCAGCGTCTTTGCCCGCCTGTCCTGGCCGGGCCATCCAGAAGTGTCCGGAGCGCGGCCCGTACTCCAATCCTGATCACGGAGGTCCCATGCCTACCTACGTCTACGAGACCATTCCTGGCGATGCCGCGACGATGGTCCGGCAATTCGAGGTCTTTCAGCGCATGTCTGACGCGGCCCTGACCAAGGATCCCGACAGCGGCCTGCCGGTGCGTCGGATCATCAGTGGTGGCGCCGGCCTGACCGGACTTAGCCCCAAGGGCGACAGCGCGGGCGGAGGAGCTTCATGCCAGCCGGGCTGTGGCTGTCATTGAGCGCGGTTGATGGTGGAGCCGTCGATGATGCCCAGCACTTCTCCGGCGAGATAGAAGCTGCCGGTGACGCAGACATCACCTGGGGGTAGATTGGGCATGGCGTCCGCAAAACGCTCGAACCAGGGCCAGTCCAAGGCCGCACTTGGCCACTGCAACCGGCTGCGCGCCCGCGGCGACACATAGCCGCAGCGCAGCACCCGCGTGCCGGCGGGGATGACGGCGAGGATCTCGTCGACTTCCTTGTCGGTGGCCAAGCCCAAGACCAAGGTCCAGCCCGGGATCAAGCGGGCCTGGGCCACGGCCAGGGTCGCGGCCACCGACGGACCGTTGTGCGCGCCATCGATCAGGAAGGTGCGCTCGCTGGTCGGGACCAGCTGGCAGCGGGCTGCGAGGGTGGCGGTGGCCATGCCGGCCAGGGCGGTGCGCGGGTCCAGGCTTGGCGCCAGATGGCGCAGCACGGCCAGGGCGGTGGCGGCGTTGTCCTGCTGGTGTGCGCCCAGCAGGGCCAAGGGCAGGGGAATGGCGGGGGCGGTCACCCACACGGCGGTCACCCCCGGGGGCAGCTTGGCGGTGATCGCCTCCCGGGCCGCGGGGGACTGGGGTGCGATGACGAGGGGGCGACCCGGGCGGGCGACCGCCAGTTTTTCATGGGCGATGTGCCGCAGGGTTGGTCCAAGGACCTCGCGATGATCGTGACTGAGGTGGGTCAACGCGACCACCGCGGCATCCGTGGCATTGACGCAATCGAGCCGCCCTCCCAGTCCGGCTTCGGCCAGAAACAGAGTGCCTGGCCGGCTACCCGCCAGCAACCAGGCAATGGCCCACGAACGTTCAAACCAACTCAGCCCACCGACGGCGCCCTCGCGAGCGGCCACCTCGTTGGCGGCGGCGACCACAGCCGAGATCTGGGCCGGTTTGCCATCACAGCGCCAGCGCTCCAACAGACTTGAGACGTGCGGACTGGTAAAGGCCAGGGTCCTGTATCCGCCGGCCACCAAGGCGGCCTCGACCAGGCGCACGGTGCTGCCCTTCCCTTTGGTGCCGACCACGCTGAGGGGGGCCGGGGCCGGGGGCAGGCTACGGCAGAAGGCGGCAATGCGTTCCAGGCGGATGCTGCGGAAATCGCCGCTCCGTTCGCTGTTTGGCGCGGTGTCTAGCCACCGGCTCAGGGCCTCGACGGTCGGGGAGATCATGACGGGCGCAACGGTCGGCGCTTGGGACGTAGCTGCAACCACAGGCTCTCAGCCGGTGCTGGACGGATGACCGCCGTTCGTGACCATGGCGTTTCCTCGGACACCCGCCCCGTACCATATGCCACGCGCCAGTCTGCAGCTGAAGGTCGCCAAGGGCGATCTGATCGACGGCAAGTACATCGTCATCCAAAAGCTGGGTGAGGGTGGCTGCGGCAGCGTATATCGCTGCCGCAACGCCAAGCTGCCCGAGAAGGAAGTGGCGCTCAAGATCCTTGAAAATGCTGCTGATCTGCCTCGCTTCCGGCGCGAACAGAAAGTGTTGAACTCGGTCCGCAACGACTATGTCGTCAAACTGCTCGATCACGGCCACCACGATCGCCATCCCTACTTGGCCCTGGAATTCATGCAGGGCGGTTCGCTCCGCGATCTGATGAACGAACGCGACAAGCTCAGTGTCGAGGAGGCGGCCTGGATCATTCTGCAATCGGTGTGGGGACTGAAGGCCAGCAAGGCGGTCCATCGCGATCTCAAGCCAGAGAATCTGCTGCTGTCGCGTGGCCAGGGCAAAGCGCGCATCAATCTGATCATCAAGGATGCCAAGCGCGGGGCGCAGGTGAAGGTGGCCGACTTTGGACTGGCCAAGCAGCGCGACCCTGGCGTCACCGCTCTGACCAACACCGGTCAAATCATGGGCACGCCGCTGTACATGTCGCCCGAGCAGTGCCGCAACACCAAGAACGTAACCATCCAGAGCGATATCTATGCCCTGGGCGTCATCCTCTATGAATTGGTCGTCGGCAAGCCGCCCTTCGATGCGGACAATGCCTACGACATCATGGCCAAGCACTGCAATGACGAACCGCGCATCCCCAAGAACCTTGATCCGCGCCTGAAGGCGATGCTGGCCCGCTGCCTGGCCAAGAATGCCAGTGAACGCTATCGCGGGCTGACCCCGCTGGAGCGTGATTTGCGCCAGATCGTGGGCATGAACGGCGAACCCGAAGCCGCTAGCGGCGGCCATCTGACCACCTGGGTCCTGAGCGCGATCGCGCTGCTCGCCGTGGGTGCCACCGTGTGGCTGCTGCGCCGGGACATCCTCACCTGGGTCGACGCGGTGTGGAACGGGACCGTGTCCAAGTAACGGGGTCTGCGCTGCTCAGCTACGCAGTACCGCTCCGGTGCGCTTGGTCACGGCGGTGATGATGCGTTCCTTGATCCGGGCCTTGTCGGCATCTTCCAAGGTGCGCTCATCGCTCTGCAACCAGATGCGCACACTGACCGCCTTGGAGCCGTCGGGGTAGGGAGCGCCACGGTAGGGCTGGCCCACCAAGGCCACGTCGGTGGCGAGGTCGCCGGCCGCTTGGCGCATGGCGTC
>JBBQTJ010000321.1:0-3964 GCA_038213315.1 Planctomycetota bacterium | reverse complement strand
GGTAGCGCTCGTGGAAATCAGGTACGGCGAAGGGGACGCAATCGGCGCAGACCAGCAGGTGCGCGTCTTTCAGGAAGGGGGCCTGGGGACTGATCAGGCGTAATTGCACCGGCCAGTGGCCGAGTTGGCTGTCGCGCGCTGTGGTCGGCGGCAAGGCGACGACCGGTGGCTTCAGGGTGCGGGTCATCGATCCAGGGCAGACGTGACCACCGTGGTGGTGGTGCTCATGCTGGGCCGGCGCGGCCGGCGGAGCGTGGACGGGCGGGGCTGGCGGACGCCCAAGTTCTTTCAGACGGACCTGCACCGCTGCCTCATCGAAATCATCTGCTTCCCGTTGGATGGAGCGGATCGCCCCCTGGGGACAGTGCCCCAGGCAGGCGCCCAAACCATCGCAGTACTTGTCAGACACCAGGCGGGCCTTGCCGTCAATGATGGCCAAGGCCCCTTCTGCGCAGCCCGTGACGCATTGGCCGCAGCCATCACAGCGTTGTTCGTCGATCTCGATGACGGTGCGGAGCATAGGTGCCTCGGAGTTTGGAGTTTAGAGTTTGGAGTTCGGAGTGCGAAGCGCGGTCGAGAGAATGCCCGAAGGCCGGCATCGTCCGGTGTTTACTCTGCACTCCGCACTCCGCACTCCGCACTTTGTGCTTACCCCATCACCGTCGCCAAATCCTTCTTCGCATCACCGCTGGTCAGCTTCAGGCCGAACTTCTCTTGCAGGAGCGCGAAGACATTGGGGCTGACGAAGGCCGGGGGGTTGGGACCGAGGGCGATGTTTTTGACGCCCAGGTGCAGCAGGGTCAGCAGCACGGCGACGGCCTTCTGTTCGAACCAGCTGATCACCAGGGTCAGGGGCAGGTCGTTGACGCCGCAGTTGAATTCCTTCGCCAGGGCCACGGCCACGCGGATCGCGCCGTAGGCATCGTTGCATTGGCCCATGTCCAGCAGGCGTGGGAAGCCCAAGAGGGTGCCGAACTCATGGTTGCGGATGCGGTATTTTCCGCAGCCCAGAGTCAGGATGAACGAATCCTTGGGCGTCGCCTGGGCGTAGTCGCTGAAGTAGTTGCGGCCCGGTTCGGCTCCGTCGCAGCCGCCGATGACGAAGAAGCGGCTGATCTGGCCGGCCTTCACGCCGCTGACCAGCGCCGGCAGGTTGGCGGCCAGCACGCTGTGGTGGAAGCCGACGGTGCTGGTCTTGATCACGTTCTCGCGGCAAGGGGGCAGGGCCAGGGCGGCCTGCACCACCTGAGTGTAGTCGTCATCGGTGATGCGGACGCAGCCGGGCAGGGCCACGGCGCGGGTGGTGAAGACGCGGCTGCGGTAGCTTTCTTTGGGGATGACCACGCAGTTGGTCGAGGCCAGGATGGCGCCGGGGAAGGCCTCGAATTCGCTGCGCTGCTTCTGCCAGGCATCGCCGAAGTGGCCGGCCAGGTTGGGGTGGTTGCGCAGGTTCGGGTACATGTGCGCCGGCATCATCTCGCCGTGGGTATAGACCTTCACCGCAGTGCCTTTGCAGGCTTCCAACAGCTTCACGAGGTCGACCATGTCGTGGCCGGTGATCAGGATGCCGGGGCCGCCCTGGGTGCCTTCCTTGATGGTGGCCGGACTGGGCTGGCCCAGGACGCGGGTGTGGGCCTCGTCCAGCATCTCCATGACGCGCAGGTTCTGCTTGCCGCACTCCAGCACGAATTCCAGATGGGTAGCCAGGTCGAAGTTCACGTTGGTCATGGTCATGAACAACGCTTCCTGGATGAAGGCGTCCACGGCCGGATCGGTAGCGCCCAGGCGGCGGGCGTGGCTGGCATAGGCCGCCATGCCTTTCAGACCGTACAGCAGGATCTCCTGCAGGCTCTGGATGTCCTCATTTTTGCCGCAGATGCCGGTGGTGGTGCCGGTGATTTCGCAGCCAGTGCAGTGGTGGGCCTGTTCGCATTGATTGCAGATGGACATGGGGTGCTCGGGGGCGTTGCGTGCTGGGCGGGATGCCCAGGGGTGCGCCGGTGGATTATGGTGGCAGCATGGCCAGCGTCCCCGCCGCGATCCTTGATGCTGGTCAAGCCGCCCACCGCCCTCTGCCGGCCAACCCTATGACTCCTGCTGCCATTCTTGATCGCTGCCGACTGTTCGGCCGGATGACACCGACGGCCAAGACCACGTTGTATGCGCTGGCCACGGCCATGGTCGTGCCGGCGCGAGAGGTCATTTTCCGTCAGGGTGATCCCTGTCCGGGTCTGTTCGTGGTGGGCACGGGGCTGGTGCGCGTCTACAAACTCGCCCCCAACGGGAAGGAGCACATCCTCCACCTCGCCGGCCCGGGCGCGACCTTCGCCGAGGCCGCAGTGATCGGCGGCTTCCCCTGCCCGGCTTTCGCCGAAGCGGCCGAGCCGACCGAGTTGGCCTTCATCCCCGCCGAGGCCTTCATGGGCTTCCTGCGCCAGGATCACGAGTCCTGCATCGATCTGCTGGTGGGTTTGTCCGCATGGCTGCATCACGTCGTTGACCTGCTTGAGGACGTGGTGCTGCGCGATGCCCTGGGCCGGGTCGCCCGTTATCTGGTCGAGCGCATCGGCCCCGGCGGCCACGTCGAATTGCCCAGCAGCCGCAAGCATCTGGCCAGTCACCTGAATCTGACCCCGGAAACCATGTCGCGCACCCTGCGCCGCCTGTTGGACGAGGGCCTGATCGTCGATGACGAGGCCGGCCTGCGGGTGTTGGCGACGCAACGGCTGCGCGAGGTGGCGGACGGCGTGGTGTGACCATCGCCGGTCGCGCCAGGGTTTCTCCTTCACCGCTGGACGTCGCCCGATTGCTGCAATAGTGCGCCAATGCCGCTTACCTCCGACCAGTACCTCCGCTATGCCCGCCATCTGACTTTGCCGGAATTCGGTGAGGCCGGGCAGGAGAAACTCCTGAAATCGTCCGTGCTGCTGATCGGCGCGGGTGGCCTGGGGTCGCCCTTGGCGATGTATCTAGCGGCGGCGGGCGTTGGTCGCCTGGGCATCATGGACTTCGACGTGGTCGATACCTCGAATCTGCAGCGCCAGATCATCCATCGCACCCAGGACGTGGGCACCAGCAAGGCCAAGAGCGCCCGGCGCGGCGTCAACGACATCAATCCCGGCGTGCAGGTCGACATCTACGAGGAAGGCATCACCTCGGCCAATGCTCTGCAGATCATCGCCAAGTACGACATCGTCATTGATGGCACCGACAACTTCCCCACGCGCTATCTGGTGAACGACGCCTGCGTGATGCTGGGCAAGGTCAACATCTACGGCTCAATCTACCGCTTCGAGGGCCAGGCCACGGTCTTCGACGCCAAGAACGGCCCCTGCTATCGCTGTCTGTACCCCGAGCCACCGGATCCGGGCAGCGTGCCGAGCTGCGCCGAAGGCGGCGTGCTGGGCGTTTTGCCGGGCACCATCGCCATGATCCAGGCCACCGAGGCGATCAAGATGCTGACCGGCATGGGCCGCAGCCTGGTCGGGCGCTTCCTGCGTTATGACGCGCTGAACATGCAGTTCCGTGAGTTGAAACTGCGTAAGGATCCCACCTGCCCGATGTGTGGGCCGAACCGCAGCATCACCGCGCTGATCGACTACGAACAGTTTTGCGGCATGAAGAAGCCGGTGAGCGAGACCAACGCGGTGGCCGACATCCAGATCTTGGTGGCCGACTATGCCGCGCTGCGTGACAGTGGCGCCAAGCACCTGCTGTTGGATGTGCGCGAGCCCTTCGAACTGGGCATCTGCCAGATCGAGGGCAACGTCAACATCCCCCTGGGCCAGCTGCCCCTGCGCCTGGCTGAGTTGGAGTCGTGGAAGAGCCTGCCGGTCATCTGTCAGTGCAAATCTGGTCGGCGCAGCCTGAAGGCTCTGGATACGCTGCAACGCCACGGTTTCACCAACGTGAAGAACCTGGCGGGTGGCATCCTGGCGTGGGGCGAAGAAATCGACCCGTCGAT
>JBBQTJ010000320.1:0-3987 GCA_038213315.1 Planctomycetota bacterium | reverse complement strand
TCGGGCCTGTCGACCTTCACTGGGCAGAAGGATTGGGCGGTCAACTATCATCGTACCGCGATGGCCCTGCTGCCGGCCGAGGATGAATCCAGCCGCCTGTACATGACCATCGAACTGGTCGGTCACCTGCATGCGGCGGGTCAGGATGCGGAAGCGCTCAAGACCGCCGAGGATGTTCTGGACCTGCTGCGGCGCCGGGACATCAAGGCCAAGCTCGGCCAGTCGGTGGTTCAGGCGGGCATGCAATTGGCCGCTTCGCTGGCCTTCAAGGAGGGCGTGCCCCTGGCCCTGCGCGCCTTGTCCGAGACCGGTGTGGCCCAGGGCATGTCTGGGCAGATCGCGCGCATTGCGGGCTGGCTGGACAGCAAGGAGTTCAAGCCGGAGGCCTGGGAGGGGGCGCCTGAGTTCCAGCAATTCCGCCGTCTGGGCGCTGAGTTTTCGGGCCTGGCCATCGCCCTGCTGCGCGAGGCCGGGCCGGATAGCTTGGCCACCGATCCGACCTTGCAGCTGCTGGCCCGCGCGACCCAGGAGTGGCTCACCGGCATCGCCTTTCGCGTGCATGAGGACCAGGACGAGGACATCCTGACCTACGGCGTGGTGGCCTCGTATTATGAGGCTATTCTTGGCGCCGAACGCTTATCGCCCCTGGTCGACAGCGCCACCATGCCGGCGGTCTCCAAGGATCACGATAAGCGCATTGGCGGGCTGGCCCAGCTGCCACTGGACTTGCCGTGGATCCGCGTGGCTCCGGGCTATTGGCGCATGCGCTTGGCGCGGGCCTGCGAGAAGGGCGTGACCAAGATCGATCCGGCCCAGATCACCGCCTTGGGGCAGCGCCTGGACCAGGCCTATGCCGCCTGTGGGCATCTGGGTATCCGCAATGCCTGGCTCGATGACACCTGGCACCTGGCGACGGTGCAGGTGGCCATGATTACCGGGGACGAAGCCCGCCTGCGCGAGCGGCTCAAGTTTGTGAAGGACGAAGACGACAAGCGCCTGCGCGACGATACGGCCCAGGCGCTGGGCGACTATGCCCGCTTCGTACCCATCGAACGCTGGCGCCGGGTGCTTGAGATCTGGCGGCAGGAGCTGAACTACAAGCCCAAGTGGTACTGGATCGCCTGGCGCGCCGCCCTCAGCGATGCGCCGCGTCACGCGCTGATGACCGCCGAGATGGCCGTGGAGAGCTTCCCCGACGACGCGGCTTTCGCGGAAGAATTCAAATTCATGAAAGAGCAGCTTGATACCAAGAAGTGACGGTCCGTTTCGTCTTGCCGGCCGGCCGGCTTCCGTCTTGAGCTCTAGCGGATAAGTCTCGTCCATGGCTGGAGCTTCTTCCGACCGCTTAAGCCGACGACTCGCTCTGGTCACCCGGCGGCGCGGACCGCTGGTCCGGCTGTGGGTGCTGATGGCGCTAGAGCGGCGTCTGATGATCCGGGTCGGCGTCCTTCAGGTTTTCCAGGCCGTGACCTTCGTGCCCTTCACCGCCGCGGTAGAGTGGCTGATCCGTTACATGGGCCGGGCCGATGTCACACCCGAAGCCAAATTGTGGTTCCTGGCGGCTTACGTGCTGGGCAACATCTTGTTGTGGATCCCCCACGCCTGGTTCACGGTGCTGGCCTTTTCGGACACCCAGGCCCTGGTGCGATCCGGCACCGCCCGGCTGCGCCGCTTGGTGGTGGACCAGTTGCAACGCATGTCCCTGAACTTTTTCACGGCCCGCGGCGCCGGCGCCCTGTCGAATCAGGTGACCGTCGACATGGGGCGGATCGAGGGCCTGCTCAATCAGGTGGCCAGCCAACTGCTGGTGAACCTCAGCCTGGCCGGCGCGACCATCGCGTACCTGCTGGTGAAGAATCCTCTGCTCTGCCTCGCGGGTTTGCTCGTAGTCCCGGTGCAGTACGGCATGATCAGCCTGCTGCGTCACCGGCTTGAGGAATTGAACCGACGGGTCCAGGTCAGCGGCGAGGGCTTTTCCGCCACCATGGTGGAGTTCATCGCCGGCATGCGCCTGACCAAAAGTTTTGGCAACGAGGACGAGGTTGCCATTCGCATCAACCGCACCATCGAGGATCTGCGCATGCACGGCTTGGCCGCCAGCGTGGCGATGCGCTGGTTGGCCCTGGGCCTGCAGTTCTCGTGGCAGTTCACCCAGCAGGTGGTGTTGTGGGTGGTCGGCATGGTCCTGGCCCTGCGTCCGGGCAGCGAAGGCGGTGTCGCCGTCGCCCCGGGCGAACTCGGCGAACTGGTGGCCTTCAGCGGCCTGTTCGTGTTCATGAACGCCGGACTCAGCGCCTTCACCGCCACCTTCGATGCCTGGATGCAAGCCAAGCCGGGCGCGGAAGGGTTGTTCCAGTTGATCGACAGCCGCGAGCTGGAAGAGGCCCGCCATTCAGGCCAGAGCGTGCCCCTGCATGGTGAGATCCGCTTCGACCGCGTGACGTTCCGCTACCCCGGTGCGGTGGAGACCGCGGCCCTGCAAGAGGTCGATCTGGTCATCCCCCAGGGTCAGCGCATCGGCCTAGTGGGCGAGACAGGCGCCGGTAAAAGCACCTTTTTGGACCTGGTGCTGGGCTTCTATCATAGTTCCAGCGGGCGCATCACCTGGGACGGACGTGCATTGCAGGACGTCGGCCTCAAGAACCTGCGCCGCCAATGCGCGATCATGGGCCAGGATGCCTTTTTGTGGAACACCACCGTGGCTGAGAACATCCGCTTCGGCCGTCCGGACGCCGATGACGAGGCCGTGCGCGCCGCTGCCATGCAAGCCCAGGCCCATGAATTCATCGAGCGTCTGGAGCACGGCTATCGCACCGTTTGCGGGGAGCGCGGCTCGCGCCTGTCCGGTGGTCAGCGCCAGCGCATCGCCCTGGCCCGGGTCTTTTTGCGTGACCCGCGCATCATCGTCCTTGATGAACCCACCAGCGCCCTGGACCTGGAAACCGAGGCCAAGCTCCAGCAGGACTTGGAGGTGCTGTGCCGTGGCCGCACCACCTTCATCGTCGCCCACCGCCTCTCGACCCTGCGAGGCGTCGACCGCATCCTGGTCTTCAGCCAGGGACGCATCGTCGAAGACGGCACGCCCAAGGAGCTGCTGGCGCGGCCAAACGGCCAGTTCGCGCGGTTGTCGAGTTTCCAGAAGAACTGATCCAGCCGCTCACCACGCCTCACCCCTTTGGAATACCATGCTCCTCGCTGAAGCCGACACCATCCTCCGTGAGCTGGCCGACGACCACGCCTATCCGGCCATGGTCATCGACCGCATCCTCATCCTGGTGCGCGAAGAGCACGGCCCCGCGGCCGTCAACAAGCTCATCGATGAATGCCGCCTGACGAAGCGGTTTGGGATTCGCAAGGTGTGGCCGGATTGAGGAACGGGTTATGGGGTTTGGGTTATGGGGTATGGTGACGGCCATACAGGCTATGGGTTAAGAGGTACGGTGACAGCCACGCGTTGAACATGAAATAAACCGCCCCTAACATTGGCTGTCCTGAAGTCCTGCATTCACCATACCCCATAACCCAAACCCCATAACCCGGTCCCAATCCCGCTTCCGTGCCCCGATTCACCCCCATCCTGCAAGCATGGACCACTTGCTACCGCTGATGAAGAACGTGCCTCTGCCCATGTCCCGGGCCGAAATGCAGGAGTGGTGGGGCTGGGACGAGCTGGATGTGCTGCTGGTCAATGGCGACGCCTATGTGGACCATCCCAGCTTCGGCATCGCGTTGATCGGGCGGGCGCTGGTGGATGCGGGGTTCCGCACCGGCATCGTGGCCCAGCCGCAGTGCGATGAGGACTTCCTGGTATGTGGTCGGCCGCGCCTCTTTGTGGGGGTCAGCGCGGGCAATATCGACTCGATGCTGAACCACTACACGGCGGCGCGCAAGCCGCGGCGGCAGGATCATTACAGCCCGGGCGGCAAGGCCGGTTTGCGGCCGGATCGCGCCACCATGGTCTACACCAATACGGTGCGTCGGCTGTTG
>JBBQTJ010000319.1:0-3995 GCA_038213315.1 Planctomycetota bacterium | reverse complement strand
TCGCGCCTGAAGGGGCAGTTCCGCGGCATGACCGCACCCCGCGCCACCGGCTCAACCACCGAGGACAAGGCCCGTAACCGCCGCGTCGAGATCTACCTGCTGAAGTGACCGGCCCAGCCGCGTCGCCCATCCCGCCGCAGCGGCCGTGCGCCGCTGCGGCGTTTCCATGTCCGGAACCCCGTGCTCAACCGCCTCGCCATCTTCGCCCTGTGGGCCTGCCTGCTGCCGCTGACCGCCGTCGAGCCGTCAGCGACGACGAGCGCCGTTGCTGGCGGGGCGCCGACGTCCTATGCCAGCCGGGCGCAGGTGATCGACCTGCCCTTGCGCTATGTGAACAACGAGGTCATCACCATCAACGACGTGTTCGAGCGCAACCAGCAGCGGCGCTCGGATTTTCAGCGGCGTGGCCTGCCGCTGCCCGAGTCCAACGCCGACCTGAAAGCCTTCAGCCAGGTCTCGCTTGAACAGCTCACCGACGAGATCCTGCTGGTGCAACAAGGCCGGGAATTGGGTATCGGCCCTGACCGCGGACGCATCGCCCTGTCGGTCGCCGAAGAGGCCAAGTACCTGGGCACCACCTACACCCTGCGCCTGCAGGCTGAGCGCCGCAAGGTGCTCGAACGCCGTGACATCATCGAGATGGTCCTGACCTTCCTCTACGATCGACGGGCGCCGATGGTGGCGCCGGCCGCGTTGGAGGCGCTCTACCGCAAGCGGGCCGCCGACTTCCGCCATCCTGCCCGGGTCAAGGTCCTGCAGTTGGTGCTGCGGCCGGCCGGCCCGGCCGAGGTGGCGGAGGCGCGGCGTGCCGGGGTCACGGCCCTGACCAGTTTGCAGCAGGCCGAACATCCGGACCTCTTGGCGCGGGCGGCCACCGTCGCCGCGCTGTGGATCGACACCCCCCCCGCCGCGCAGGACCGGGTGCTGCGCAGTGGGCTGGCCGACCTGGGCGCCAGCGCCACCACCGCCCTGCCGGCCCACGATCTTGAACTGGTGACGCAGGCGGCAGCGGCGGCCGTACGCCTGGCCGCCTTGCGTGACCGTGCCGCCACCCAGGCCCGCGCCGAGGCCCTGCAGGCGGCCCTGGCCTGGGCCAATGCCGACTCGTTCCGGGCGGCCGTGCGTGCCGAAAGCCAGGGGGCCGAGGCCAGCCTGGGCGGTGATGTCGGCTGGGTCGAACTTGACCACTTCCCCGGCGTGGATCTGATGGCCCTGCCGATCGGCCGTTGCAGCCAGGTGGTATGGATCGGCGACGTGGTGGTCCTGCTTCATGTGCTTGAACGCGACCAGGCCCGCACCCAGAGCTTCCCCGAAGTCAGCGCGCAGCTTGAGGGCGACGTGCGCACCGCCCGTCGCGAGGAGATCCGCGCCAAGGCCGTTGCTGTACTACGCCGACGGGCGGCGATCAAGGATCTTCAGCCCATTTCAGGCTTCTGACCCGCTGGTCCGGCGATGGCAGAACCCCGCGATCAGGATCCCGACGTAAGCTCACCCCCGGTGACGGCGTCATCAGGGGCGATGGATACCGCCGCCACCATCTTCGCCGTGCCGGCCACCGACCTGCGCGCCGCCGCCACGGACCTGCTGGTCCGGGAAGAGGGCGCCCTGCGGCGGGTGATCGGCCGCTATGTGCGCGATGCCGCCACCATCGACGACCTCTATCAGGAGGTCGGCCTGAAGATGCTGCGGCACCTGACTGCGCTGCGCGATCCAAGAGCCCTGCGCGGCTGGCTGTACCAGCTGGCGCGCAACGCCTGCCTTGACCACCTGCGCCACCAGCAGCGCCATCCCCGTCACGATGCCGCGGCCCTGGCCGAGGTGCGCCAGGGCGGCGAACTGGGCCGCAATGCGGCCGACGCCATGCTGTCCGCCGAACGCATCGCTGCGGTGCGTCGCGCCCTGGACGAACTGCCCGCCGGACAACGGGAAGTCCTGCGTCTGCGCATCGACGAGGACCTTGATCACGTGGCTATCGCCGCTCGCCTGGGCATTTCGCGCGAAGCGGTGGAAGTCCGCCTCTGCCGGGGCCGCGCCACGCTGAAAGAGCGCCTGAACGCCATCCTCGAAGGTGAACTATGACCGTCGACCACGCGCTGACCTGCGACGAGGTCGAAGCCCTGCTGCCCCTGGTGGCGGATGGCTCTATCGACCTAGCCACCGATGCCGCCCTGGGTGCGCATCTAGGCGCCTGCGCCCAGTGTCAGGACAGCCTCGCCCGTCATGATCTGGTGGATCTGGCCCTGCGCCGGCCAAACCCCAGCGACCGGCCCCGTGGCCGGCTGCACTTGCCCTGGCCCGTGGCCCTGGCCGTGGCGGCCAGTCTGGTGGCCGCCGTCGGTGGCTCCTGGTGGTTGTTCAGCACGCCGGCCATGCCGAGCGCGCCGTCCCTGGCGGATGATCCGCAGACCGTGCCGGTGAATGGCGTCCGCCCAGTGACCAATCCGCGCTGATTTTCGCGCAACTCAATACGCGAACAGTGGGGTCAGCTGCCACACCACAGCATAGACCCAGAACAGTCCAGCATAGGCCGCCGCATGCAGCACCAGACCGCCCACCGGCAGGGCCCGGGCCAGCTGATGGGTCTTGGCCACGCTGCTGGTGGCCACCGTCTGTAAAAACAGCAGGGCGCCGATCAGGCCCAGAGCGCTACCCATGATGACCAGCACCCGGCCCCAGTTGGGCAGCTGCTGATGCAGCAGCCAGCGCTGCACCAGCTCCTGCGCCAGCCCCACCAGCAGCACCGCTTCACCGGTGATCAGGGCGCGTTGGCGCAGGAAGGGCGGGGTCCACGAGTCCGATTTCTTGGCCATGGCGGCAGCGTGCGCCAAGCGCCGCGCCCAGGCAAGCGCCAGGCCTCACCCTTTGCGACCTCTGGCTCGTCCCTAGGGTAGCCGCCATGCCCGCGAAACGTGTGATCGTATGCCTGGACGTGCGCGCCGGGCTGGTGACCAAAGGCGTAAAGTTCCAAGGCAATGTCGACCTGGGCGATCCCGTGGACTATGCCCGGCGCTATTATCAGCAGGGCGCCGACGAACTGGTCTTCTACGACATCACCGCCAGCGCCGAACAACGCGGCCTATTCCTTGATGTGGTGCGTCGCGTCGCCGCTGCCATCCACATCCCCTTCGCCGTCGGCGGCGGCATCCGCAGCGTCGAGGCGATGCGCGCCGTGCTGGTGGCCGGCGCCGAGAAGGTGAGCCTCAATTCTCCAGCGGTACGCGAACCTGCGTTGCTGACCGCAGGCGCCAAAGCCTTCGGCAACCAGTGCGTGGTGCTGGGCATGGACGCCAAGCGCGTCCCAGCCACGGCGGCCATGCCCTCGGGCTACGAAGTGGTGATCGACGGCGGCCGCACCCCCACCGGCAAGGATGCGGTCGCCTGGGCGATCGAAGCCGAGCGCCTGGGCGCCGGCGAGATCTGCCTGAACGCCATCGACACCGACGGCGTGCGTCAGGGCTATGAACTGACCATCACCCGCCTGGTGGCGGACGCCGTGGGCATCCCGGTGATCGCCTCGGGTGGCGGCGGCGAACCCGCACACTGCGTGGCCGCCGTGACCACGGGCGGCGCCGAAGCCGCACTGGTCGCCAGCATGGTGCACTACGGCACGTATTCCGTGGGCGACATCAAGCAGTGCATGCACCGCGCCGGCGTCCCCGTCCGCCTCGATCACATTCCTGAGGAATATCCATGCGCTCCGGTCTGATCCTGCTCCTGCTCGCCACAACCCTGGCCGCTGCCGACGCACCGCCCCTTGATGACGCCACCAAAGCCCGGGCCGAGGCCGAGGCCACTGCCTACGCCGCAGACGAGGCCAAGAAGCACCCCGCAGCCCTGCCCGAAAGCATGACGCTGGTCAAATCCGCCGAAGCCGACCTGCTGGCCGCCGCCGAACTGCTGGAGCGCGAAGAACCGGCCAAAGCCGGCGAACGCTTCGTCAAAGCGCAGGAGACCCTCAAGAAGATCAGCATCCCCGAGCGCAGAGCCCTGGGCCC
>JBBQTJ010000318.1:0-4009 GCA_038213315.1 Planctomycetota bacterium | reverse complement strand
TGGTGATGAAGTACCAAGTGCTCAGCATGATGGTGGTGAAGGAGCGCGAGACGCTGCTGAAAGAGAAAAAGTACCGGCGTGGTGAAGGCATCAACGAAGTCATCGAGCATGCGATTTTCCCGGTCGATAAGCCCAAGCTGCCGCGCACGGTGTGGATCTTCGACGAGGATCTGGCCGAGACCCAGCGCGCCGCGGTGCGCGCCAAGCTGCAAGAACGGGTCACCCTGAAATATAATGGCACCCAGGTACGCGAGGTGGTTGAACCGCTCTTCGCGGTGGCCGGGGTCAACTATGTCATTCTCGACTCCGCCCTGGGCGAAGAGACCTTGACCATCAATCTGGTGGACGAGACCGTCGAAGCCGCACTGAACACCATCGCCAAGCTGGTTAACGTCACCTATAACTATTCCGCCGGTACGGTCTTCGTCAGCAAGACCGGCAGCGAGGTATTGGTCACCGAGATCATCCGCCTGCAATCCGGCCTGACCGATGTCAGCGGCAGCGGTGATCTTGGCGGCGGTGGTGCAGCTGGTGGCGGCGGCGGTTTTGGCGGCGGCGGTGGCCAGGGCGCGAATCTGCCGCCTCCGGCCCAGGCCGCCCTTGCCGCGGCCCAGGCCGCAGGTGGCGGCGGTGGCGGAGCCGGCGGCGTAGCTGGTGGCGGCGGCAGCTCCGATCTTGAGAAATTCATGGCCAAGATCCCCGACATCATCGTTGGTTGGCCAGCGGATGCCCGCTGGTACCTGGATCGTAAATCCAACACCCTGTATGTGCGCAGCACGCCGTCGACCATCGCCGAGCTTAAGCGGCTGCTGGGGGCTTTGGACTACAATAACGTGCAGGTTTTGATTGAGACCAGGTTCATCGAGGTCAGTGAGCAGGCCCAACGGGAGCTGGGTATCGATTGGGGTTTTAAAGGCGCGGCAGGGAATGCCTCGATTGTCGGGCCGGGATTGGCTGGCGTTCCCGGTTTTGGCAATGCTGCAAC
The DNA here is from genome assembly GCA_038213315.1 of Planctomycetota bacterium. Taxonomy (GTDB): domain Bacteria; phylum Planctomycetota; class UBA11346; order UBA11346; family UBA11346; genus JBBQTJ01. Next base: position 3,024 of record JBBQTJ010000318.1, on the reverse strand, counting down.
CATCACCGGGACAGCATTACCGCTGGCGAGTGGAGTGGGTGATGCCGGCCTGCGAGCGGGTATCCTGTTGGGTGATAGCCTAGCCATGACCATCAGAGCACTCGAGTCGAAGGGACAAGCGGACACGTTATCCGAACCGAAGATTCTCGCGCTCAACAACTCGCTTGGCCTCATCGAATTGACCAAGCAGGTATCGTATATCTCCGATTACGAGGCCCGTTCCACCAGCACCAATAGCAATGTGGTGGACAATACGGTTGTAACCAATAATTCCACGGCCCTGGTTCCGAAGTTTCAGCTGATTGATACCGGGATCAGCCTGCGCATCCGTCCATCGATCGCCCGGAACAGCAATATCATCACCCTGTCCATCAATCCGAAAGTCCGTGAGCTCCTTGATATCAAGGGCCAGCAATTCCAATACGCCAGCAGCTCTGGTGGGAATGGCGTGCTTACCGGCACCGTGCAACAGCCTGAAATCGGCGAGCGCAACCTGCAAGCGGTCTTGCATGTTCAGAATGGTCAGACCATCGCCTTGGGCGGCCTGACCAGTGAACGGGACCAGAAAAAGCAGGAGGGCCTGCCGTTTGTCAGCGAGATCCCGCTGATTGGCGGGTTGTTCCAGCGCCGTAGCCGGTTCAACGAACGCCGCAACCTCATCATCCTTGTCGCCGCCCACATCGTCGACCCCAGCGGAGCCAAGCTGGGCGACGAGATCCAGAAGTTGCGCGACACCGCCCGCGTGGTGATGCCGGCGGATGCCCGTGATGCCTTGGCCGGGGCCAATGCGACCAAGGCCGAACAGGCGGCGGCAGCGCAGTCTGCCGAGACGGCCCCCGCAGCCGACAACGCTGGTGGCACCCCGTGGAAGCGTAACGGTCGCTGATCCCTGTGGCTCGTCCCGTCATCGGTCTTGATGTTGGTCATCACATGGTGCGGGCCGTGGCCTTGCGCCGGGTGCGTGGCGTGCCCACCGTGGTGGCCACGGCGTCGGTGCCGCGCATGGACGAGATCGGCAATCCCAAGCTGCTGACGGCGGTACTGGCCGAGATCGATGCCCGCCTGCGTTTGCAGGGGCCGGTGATCGCCCATGTGTCGGACCTGCCGTTCATGGTGCGGATCATCGGCACCATGCCCTTGCCGCCCGATCGCTTGGCGCGGCTGCTGCGCCTGGAATTGATCCAGCATGCGGACGAGGCGGGGGATTTGGCGGCGGATGCGCGCCCTGTCCCGGTCGACGGGGACGAGTTGTATCATTGGTGCGTACTGGCGCCGCCGGCCGCGGCCAAAGAGGCGCTGGTTGGGCTCGAAAAACAGGGCCTGCGGGATGCCTCGTTGGCCTATGGCCCTGCCGCGCTCTTCAACGTGGCCCAGCGCCTGCCGCCGACGGAGGGTGACGCCTTGGCGGTGGTGTTGGACATCGGCCATGAACGCACCGGCATCAGCATCTACGGTGATGGGCGCCTGATCGCCAGTCGTGAAATCCTAATGGGTGGGCTTGCGTTTCAGGAAGCTTTGAAGAATCCCGCGCCGCCACCACCGTCGGGACGGGGCATGCGCGGCAGCGGTTTGCGCAAAGCTGAAGATCTGAATCTGCTTGAGGATGAGCCTCCCGCCAGCCAGGCGGTGTTTGCGCAACGTGAGATCCCCGCAGCAGTGCCAGCCGCGGCGCCGTTGGTCCTGGACCTGGACGATGGCATCACCATGCCCGCCGCCGATGCCGTACATGAGGAGCCATCAGACGGTCAGGAGCTGATGATCCTGGCGGATGAGCCCAGCGACGAGGCGATCCCGTCGTCGTCGCCGGCCGTCAGTTCCGACAGTCTGGCGCCGCACACGGCAATCCTGAGCAACGGCAGCGGCCTGCTGGCAGCATCTGCAATCGACATGGCGCAGGCCGATCCGGTGACCAAGCCCGGTCGTGACACCATGGCGATGGGCCGGCAGACTTTGGGACCGGAACTGTCCCGGGCCGCCGAGGCGCTGTATGGCCAGGTCTCGAACTGCCTGCATTGGTTTCGTAGCCAATTGAAGGCGCCGAGTTTGATCCCGGCCAAAGTGGTGCTGTGCGGCGGCGGCGCCAATGTGATCGGACTTGATGCCTACCTGGCGCGTCGATTCGGAGTGCCTGTGGAGCGTTTGGACGTGGGCGCGGCAGTGGGTGGAATCTTGCCGGAACCGGCCGGCGAATGGGCGGTGGCGACTGGCTTGGCCCTGTCCCATCCATCCATGCGGGTCACTGGCGCGGTGCGCCTGGATCTGCGGCCCGAATCCCTGGTCGCCCGGCGCCTGTGGCGCAGCCATCTGGTCTGGGCGCACCTCGCGGCCGTGGCCCTGGTGCTGGCCGCGGTGATGGTCTCCTGGACCTTGGCGGCCCGCCATGACGCGACGGCGGCCCAGGCCGCAGATTACGAAAGCTACCTGCGCCGCTACGAAGCTCTGACCACCGAATTGAAGGGACTGGAGACCGAGAACGAGGCCCTGCGCGAGGATCTGCGCGGTATCGTCGGGCGCATGTACGCCGGGCGCGATCTGCTGTACACGGTCCGGGCTTTGAAAGAACAAGCCAAATTATCGCCCGAATTGTGGGTCACCGAACTTGAGACCAAGGGCATCGCCCAGGACGGGACCACGCCTGCCGCAGCGGTGACCACAGGCGGTGGCGGTGGACGCCTGGGTGCTCTGGGTGGGGCCCGACCCGCCGCGCGGGCGGCCTTGCCGGCCTGGACCGATACCGCCATCGATCGTGGTTGGATCGAAGTCTCGGGAAAGGTGCGTTTCACCAGTGCCCGCAGCGTCCCTGAATTGCAGGTCTTCTTCGATCGCTGGTGGAATGACCTCAAGGGCTGGAAGCATCCCGATTGGCAAACGCCGTTGTACCTTGCCGACGACGGCAAGGTGATGTTTTACGAGGTGAATCCCAAAACTGAAGAAACCACGCGGCGGGGCGTGAAAGTGCGCGAGGGCGAATTCCCCTGGCGGGTGAAGATCCCCTTCCAACCGACCCGCTTGGATCAGGTGCTG
>JBBQTJ010000317.1:0-4013 GCA_038213315.1 Planctomycetota bacterium | reverse complement strand
CTGCACGTCGACTTCGCCAGCCGAGCTTTCCCGTGCCGGTTGACCAGAACCACCACTGGCCCGCTCGTACAGCCGAAGGGAAGCGGGCCTGGAGGCCCGCGGTCCCAGGGTTGCGACGCGACTGGTCGCTTTTCGGAAAAGCTTCTTCAAATGAAATTTTCCGTGCCGGTTGACCAGAGCCACCACTGGCCCGCTCGCACAGCCGAAGGGAAGCGGGCCTGGAGGCCCGCGGTCCCAGGGTTGGAACGCGACTGATCACGATGTCGGAAAACCAGGGGACCTGTTCCCTCCGGCGAGAGTGGTCCAGCTGCAAGTCGGGAGAAGGGAGTGTGGCAGCGCCACTCGACCGACGACCAACGCCGCAGATGGGCCGCTATCGCCGGAGGAGGAATCAGCCGAGCATATTCAAGGCTGCGCCGCCAGACAGCGACGTGACGTTGGCGTTTTCGTTCGGCACGCTCTGCCAGCCTTCGCGCAGGGTGGCGATGATCGGCATGATCTCGGCCAGCTTGCTCGCATCCTTCAGCAGATTGGCTTCACCGATGCGGAACAGGAAGAACGCATACAGGCTTTTCAGCCGCACAGCGATCTCGCCGCCGGCTTCCATATTCAAGGTCGAAAGCAGCTCTTCGAAAATGGCTCGGGCGCGCATGCAGCCATTATGCGCATCTTCGATGCGCCGGTTCTGCATGGCGATCATCGACTGGCCCAGGAAGCGCTCGGCACCCTGGTAGAGCATCACGATCAGGTCGCGCTGACTGACCGTCTCCACCTCGGTGCGGCGATAGGCGGAGTAAGCGTTGGCGGCATTGCTCATAGAATCCCTTCCCGGCATGAACTCAGCATCGGCATACGCGCAGCAAACTTGATCATCCGTTCGACCGGGCCGTGGCCGCATTCTCGAAGCCCTTGATCGCCCCGGACAACGAATTGCCCTGACTTTGGAACTGGCCTATGACCCGTTCCATGTTCTGGAATTGAGCGAGATAGCGGTTCTTGCGCGCCGCCAAGCGCTCATTCATCTTGGTGATCTGTTCGCCCAGGGAATCGATGGTCTTTTGCAGGCCATCCGCCTTGACCGAGACCGATCCCGTCGCGGTCTTGGTCAGCGCTGTGAGCTGCTCGCTCATCAGCTGACCAAGGCCTTTGATCGCGGTGACCGAGGCTGACGGGATGGTGGTGGTGCTGGTGACCAGCAGGTTCAAGCCCTCGGCCGTCGTGCCGGCGGTTCCCGTCAAAACCTGGCCACGACCGGTGATCTCGGCGCCACCGTTGATGGTGCCCTTGACGTCTTTGCCGGTCGACAAGGTTGTGGCGAAGCCCAGCGTCGTCACGGCGCTGGTCGCACTCAACTGCAAGGTCTGCGAGGATCCAAACGACCTCGACTTCATGGTCAGCGATCCGGCCGTGTCGACGCCGACGACCACTTCGTCACCGCGCTGGACCGACGCATTGACCGTGCGCTGGACATGATCGGCCAACTGCTCCCGGGTGTAGTCGCCGGCATTCAGCGAGACTGCATACGCCCGGCCATTGACGGTCACGCCCAAGGATTGGCTGCCCGAGGCGATGATGGTGGTGAGGCCCAGCACCGACGAGGTCGATGCCGCTTGTTCTGCCGCCTGAGTGATCGCGACGGCGAACGGACTGGTGGTCTTGGTCTTGTCGCCCACACTGAGGAAGCTGATGGTCGCCGAGGTGCTGGTACCGGTGTTGTTGAACAGCTTGCGCACTGCTTCCGGGTCGGCCGCCAGCTTGTCCTCCAACTTAGTGGTATCGAGGGTGAGCAGGCCGGTGGAACGGTCGATATCGATGCCAATCGAGGTGCCGTCGCGCAACGCCGCTGGCAGACCCGGGATCGCCTGGGTGAAGCCACGCACGACGGCATCCACCGCCCGGCGCACATCCGTGTCAGAGAACAGGATCCCGGCCGCCTTCTTGACCGGGTCATAACTGCCGTTGTCGCGCATGAACTGCACGGCTTTGTTCACGGATTCAACCATGGTCGCGACCGCAGCCACCGCCTTGGAGCTGTCGTTGCCAACGGTGATGGTCACCGCAGAGGGGCTTTCGCCGGCCAGATTGAGGGTCACTCCGGGAATCAGTCCGGTGATCGCGTTGGTGGCATTGGTGATGGTGATGGCTCCGGCGCCCTGGCCATATTTCAGGCGGGCATCCTTGGCCGCCGCCAGTTCCTGCATCGGCCGCAGCGTGAAGGCATCCCCCGCCGCCAGGGTCCCGGCGCCCACCGTCATCGTCAGGCCATTGCCCAGGGCCAACGTTCCCGCGGAGTTGACCACATCGGACCAAGCGCCACCGCCGTTGACCGACATTTCGAACTGCGCGGTGGACTGATCGCCGCCACCCGCGGCCTTGACCCGCACCTGCGCCGTCGACGGAAAATTCGCCCCGTTCCAGGCCCCCGCCAACGTGGCGGTTCCTGCATAGGTATTGCCACCCGTCGGGGTCACCGGCGCAAAGGGATTGGGCGTGACTCCGCTGAGTCCGCTAGCGTCAAGCTTGATGATATTGGCGGCCCCGGTGTCCTTGGCGGTCAGCACCAGACGGTAGGGCGACGCGCTGCCATCATTGATCACCGCTGCGGTCACGCCGCTGCCCGTGGCGCCATTGATGGCCGCCGCCAATCCATCCAGGGTGGCATTGCCGCTGCCAACAGTCACGGTCGTGGCCGCCCCATTGCCCACTTGGATGGTCACCGTTCCGGTGCCGATCGCGCTGCTGCTGCTGGTGAATCCGCCCGTCGCCAACTGCTGGGCCTGGGCCTTCTGCTCAACCGTGACGGTATAGACCCCAGGTGAGGCGCTGATGCCCGCAGTGGCCGTCAGCACGCTCTGATTACTGCTGGTGGCGGTACGGCTGGCGAAGGTACTGGTCAGTTTGAGGCTGCCACTGTCGATCTGGGCGGCGAGCAGCTTGGACGACAGAGAGCGCACGGCATCCAGACGAGTCTGAACGGTCTTCTGGCGCTTTTCAGCCAGGCGCGTGGTGGAACCATCGATCTCGATCATCGAGTCGACCAAGCTCTTCCAGTCGATGCCCGACGACAGGCCGCTGACGCTTTGCGCTCCTGTTCTGGCGACCATGGCTGCGCCTTAGGCTTTCTTGTCCAGCATCATGCCGACCAGATCGGCGATGCGGTCGCGCATCGCCAAGATCTCCTTCGACGGGATCTGGCGGATGACTTCGCCGGTGGTCATGTCCTTGACCTGGACCAGCAGTTCGCGGCTGCGTTCGTCAGTATTGAACTGCAGCTGCCGACCCGAGGCCGCCTCCACCACCGCCTTTACCTGCTGGATGGCGCTGTGCAGGGTATCGGCACCACCAGTGTCCGGCTCGATCAACGGCTGATCCGTTTGACCGATGGCGCGGCGACTGGCGGCTTCGACTTGCAGACGCGCCTGTCGGTCCCGGTCGACCGGGCGGACGACGTCGGCGACCTGGGTCGCAATCTTGGCATCGATTCTACTCATGGGCCACACTCCTAGAGGAACCGGACCCGCAAGGCGGATGGACGATTCCGTGCACGGAGTATCGGCGAGCAGGTCGTGGACTTGAGCACTCATGGTGGATGCCAGGCAGAACGCACAGGCCGTGCCATGCACATCGCCGCAATCGCGCCAGACGTTTCATCTATACCTCATTTCTGCACCTCACTTGCTCAGCTGGTCCTCAAGTCCCCAGGCCACCGACCGATCCTGAGGCCCATGGGCCCGCCGGTCGGCGGCCCTGGTGGCACGGACGCCACCGCTTCATTCACGGCTCTACCCCACGGAGGATATCATGAGCCTGCGCGTCAATAACAACATCCAGTCGATGAACGCCCATCGCAACCTGGTTCGTAACGACAACATGATCGGCAAATCGCTGGAGCGTCTCTCCAGTGGTATGAAGATCAACCGCGGTGCCGATGGCGCTGCCGGCCTGATCATCAGCGAGCAGCAGCGCGCCCAGATCGCCGGCATCAACCAGGCCATCGCCAACAGCACCGATGG
>JBBQTJ010000316.1:0-4017 GCA_038213315.1 Planctomycetota bacterium | reverse complement strand
ACCGAGGTGCTGCGCCGCCGCATCATGCATCAGGCTGCGTTCGAGGCGACCCTGAAGGAGGCGTTCTTGGCCCAGCAGGTCCAGCTGGGTGAGCCCTTGGCCAAGGCCAGCAGCGAAACCATCGTCTATGGAGGTAAATATCACGGCGACGATGTCGCAGTGAAGATCTTCGTGCCGGCGGTCGATGACATCGGCGATGCTTTGGCGGCCTTCGGCGCCTTCAAGGTCGAGTGCGAAAAGACCATGATTCTTTCGCGGCGGTCCAAGTCGATCTTGCAGGTCAGCGAGTACGGCGATGCCGAGTTGCCGGTCGGCTTGGCGAGCGAACTCCACGAATTCTTTCCGGTCAAATTGCTGCCCTTCATGATCACCGAGCGGGCCCGCTTCGGCAGCCTGGACATGGTCATGAAGCACCGGCGGCGCCTACCCGGATTCGACCGCATCAGCGTGCTTGAATGCCTGGTCACGGCCACGGACGGCATCAAAGAGGCGCACGAGCACCATGTCGCCCACCGCGACATTAAGCCGCAGAACATCCTCATCTTCGCACCTGGCCTGGGCAAGATTGCCGACTTCGGCATCGCCAAATGGCGCTCGCGTCGTCTGATCAAAGAGACCGTGATGCTGACGCCCAAGTACAGCAGCCCCGAGCAGGCCTTCTTTGCGCTCACCGGCGAACGCGAAACCCTAGTGGATATGCGCGGCGACATCTATTCTTGGGCCATCATGGTCTACGAGGTGGTCACCGGCCATCATCCCTTCAATTGGGCGATCAAAGGCATGCGCGACCCCGCCATCAGCCAGCGGTCGCTGCTCAAAGCCATTGCCGCCAATGATCGCCGCGGTTTCCAAACCACTGGCGACATCACCTTCGACAGCCTGATCTATAATTGCACCTGCGACCTGAAACACCGCGTGGCGGACATCGCCCTCGCCAACCGGGTGCTGAAGCAGTTCGTCCAGCGCCTTCGCCTAGCCGGCCAGGATTCGGACTCGCTGCCGACCGTGCGGTGACTGGGCAGGCTTGCCGCCGCAGTGATATTTTGCCAGTCTGATGGGCAGTCTTAAAGAGAGCGATTATGCCTCGGCAAACGGGATCGCCTGCACCTGGGCGATATCCTCGACGCCCCAGGCCAGCATCAGTAGCCGGTCGAAGCCCACGGCGACGCCGGCACAGTCAGGGAACCCATCGGCCAGCGCCGCCAGCAGGCCCTGATCCATGGCCAGGCGAGGATCTTGCCGCTGGTCGAGTTCGACCTGGAAGCGTGCGGCAAGTTCATTGGCGGCGGTGATCTCGTAGTAGCCATTGGCCAGTTCCAGACCGTTGCGGTACACCTCAAAGCGCGCCGCCACCGGCCAGCCATCCCGGTCGTGCCGCAGCCGAGCCTGCGCGCAACCGGATGCAGGATAGTCGGTCAGCACCGTCCATTCGCCAAGGCCTAGGCGAGGCTCGATGCGGGTCGCCATCAGCAGGTCCAACGCCGCACCGCGATCGCCAGCCACCGCCGCGGCAGCAGAGCCGCAGGCCGCGATAACAGCAGCGTCATCCGCGCTGGCCGGATCCAGGCCGACGAATTTGCGATAGGCCTCACGCCACGGCAGGACAGCGGTGGGTCCGTCCAAGCCGGTGACCAGTTGGCACAGGGCCACGACTTCGTTGGCCAGCGCGGCCTCGTCCAGGCCCGGTCGGTACCATTCCAGCATGCGGAATTCCGGGCTGTGCCGACGGCCATGTTCCCCATGGCGAAACGCCGGGGACAACGCCCAGACCGCACCAGCGCCCGCCGCCACCAGACGTTTGAGTGGATGCTCTGGCGAGGTGGGCAGGAAACGCCGGCCGCGGCCGGTCTCGACCGCCATCGGCACCACGCCGTGATCGAGATTGGCGCCGCCCTGCAGCACGGGCACATCGACTTCAAGAACATCGCGAGCCGCAAAAAAAGAACGGACGGCAGCCACCGCTGCCGTCCGTCGTTGAAGCAGGGCCCGGAGACCGGACCCCTGGTTCACTTGTCGACCCGGCCGCTGTATTCGCGGGTCTGGGTGTTGACCTTGATGCGGTCGCCGATGGCGCAGAAAATGGGCACCTTCACGGTGGCGCCGGTGGCCTTGAGCTTGGCTTCCTTCATCACGCGGCTCTGAGTGTCGCCTTTGACAGCCGGCTCGGTGTAGTCGATCTCCATCTCGACCGTGTTGGGCAGGCGGATGGCGATCGGTTCGCCATTCCACAGGGTCACCACCACCTGGCTGTTTTCGAGCAGGAAGTCTTTGTCGTCGCCGATGCGCTCGGTCGACACCGACATCTGCTCAAACGAGGTCTGGTCCATGAAGTTGTAACCGTTGGCGTCCTGGTACAGGAACTCCATATCGGTGTCATTCACGTCGGCGGATTCGCACTTTTCGCCGCCGCGCAGGGTCTTTTCCAGGACATTGCGGGTCAGCAGGTTCTGTACCCGCAGCTTGTAGAAGGCATTGCCTTTGCCGGGCTTAACAAAATTGACTTCCTGAACGTTCCACGGAGCGTTGTCGAAAATGAGTTTGCTGCCCTTGTTGACGTCGCCGATGTTCATGCTGCCCATGGTGGGGTCCTCTAGAGTGTGGCCGGTGCGGCGTTGAATGGCCCCGGCGATTGCGAGGGGGGCACGCTAGCAACGCCAAGCCTGACCGCCAGCGTCTTGCCACGCTGGCAGGCCTTGCTGGCTGGTGCAATCCGCAGCGTCGATGAGCTGTGGCGGGTCCTCGACCTGCCGGAGGCGGCCAAGCCCGGCGGCCATGAGGGCGCGGCCTTATTCCCGGTTCTGGTTCCCCGGGGCTTTGCCGCCTTGATGCGGCGGGGCGATATGTCGGACCCCTTGCTGCGTCAGGTGCTGCCGGTGGCGGCCGAGGGCGACGACGTGCCGGGCTTCGCCGTCGATCCCCTGCACGAAGACGCGGCGGCGGTGGTGCCCGGCCTGCTCCATAAATATCAGGGCCGCGCCTTACTGGTGACCACCGGAGCCTGCGCAGTCCATTGCCGCTACTGCTTTCGGCGGCACTTCGCCTACGACGACCTGCCCCGCGGACGCCGCTGGTGGGATGCAGCGGTGGCTGCGGTCGCCGCCGATCCGACTTTGAGCGAGGTGCTCTTGTCTGGCGGCGATCCGCTGACCTTGCCCGATGGGCAGTTGGCCGCTTTGGTTGCGGATCTGGCGGCCATCCCTCATCTCACGCGCCTGCGCGTGCATTCACGCTTGCCGGTGGTGCTGCCTGAGCGCGTGGATGACAGCTTGCTGTCCTGGCTCACTGGCAGCCGGTTGCGGCCCGTCCTGGTGATCCATGCCAACCACCCGCAGGAGTTGTCGCCGGCAGTGTTAACGGCCTGCCGGCGCCTGCGGGAAGCCGGTGTCACCGTGCTTAACCAGGCGGTGTTATTGGCGGGCATCAACGACCATGCTGACACCTTGACGGCCCTCTCAGAGTCACTGTTTGCCGCCGGCGTGCTGCCGTACTACCTGCATCAGCTCGATCGGGTGGCTGGAGCGGCCCATTTCAGCGTCGCTGATGCCCGGGCCATTGCCCTGGTTGACGAGGTTGCGGCCCGGCTGCCGGGCTACCTGGTCCCGCGCCTGGTCCGGGAAGAGCCCGGGGGCCGTGGCAAGTCACCGCTGCGCTGAACCGGCGAAAAGCCGGAACGGGCAAAAGGTGTGCTAAAATCTGCATTTCATGAAGGTTTGGCGAAGAGGTGATTGACATCCGATGAGGTCTCACCATAACCCCGCCTCCCCAGCGATGAGGGTGACCTGGAAGCGACCTGAAAAGGGAGCGAGGGTGACCGGAAAAGAGGGGGATTGACAATCTGGGATGGTGAATAAAGTTCGCCACCCCAGCCAACGGTGGGAGGTAGCCCGGAAGGGTCCGCGAGGATCTTGAGGGGATATCGCTCAAGTAGTTGGAGGTTTTTGACAACTCAATAGCTGTAGCAGGTACGCAATAAAGTCGTCTTCAATTTATTGAGGATGCACCGACAGGACCTTCGGG
>JBBQTJ010000315.1:0-4047 GCA_038213315.1 Planctomycetota bacterium | reverse complement strand
AGCCTCCGGCCCGGTCAGGCCGGCGCCACCAGCGGTCCCTGCCCGGTGGTCTCAAGCACGGTGCGCCACAGCTCGCCCTGGGGCAGGACCTGCTTGCGGCCCTGCACGGCGACGGGGATGGGCACGTGGGTGAAGGCGCCGTTCCAGCTGCCGACGATCATGTCGGTGCGCCCGGCCATGGCGGCATGCACGGCATTGTGGCCCAGGGCGGTGCACAGCACCTGGTCGGCAGCATTGGCTGGCGCGGCGCGGATGATGTAGCTGGGATCGATGTACTTGAGGGCGAACTCGATCTTGCGGGAGGTCAGGTGGGCGGCGATCTCATCCTTCAGGAAGATGCCGATGTCTTGATGCAGCTTGTTGCCCGATTTGTCGAATTTTTCCGTGACTTTGGGGATCAGCTCCTGGCCAGCACCTTCGGCCACCACGATCACGGCGTGGCCGCGACGGGCCAAGCGGCGCTCCAGTTCTGCCAGCAGGCCATGTTCGCCCTCCAGTTCGAAGGGCACCTCGGGCACCAGACAGTAATTCACATCGGCGGCGGCGATCGAGGCGGCCGCGGCGATAAAGCCAGAATTGCGGCCCATCAGACGAACCAGACCGATGCCATTGATGGCGCTTTCGGCCTCGGTGTTGGCGGCTGTAATGGCTTGGCGGGCGATCTCGGAGGCGGTCTCGAAGCCAAAAGTCTTCTGCACCCAACTGATGTCGTTGTCGATGGTTTTGGGGATGCCGATCACAGCGATGGGCAGGCCGCGCTTGGCGACCTCCTGATGGATGGCGTGGGTGCCGCGTTGGGTGCCGTCGCCACCGATGCAGTATAGCTGATCGATGGAGTAGGCCTGCAAGGTGTCAACGATGGCGCGCACATCGGGATTGATGCGAGCACTGCCCAAAAACGAACCACCGGTGCGGGCAATGCGTTTCATCTCGTCGCGCACCAGAGGCTTGATCCCCTGGCTACGGCCCGGCATCAGGCCGGCGTAGCCATTGGGCACGCCGAGGATGCGCGCCACGCCATAGTGATGGTGCAGGGACATGAACACTGACGAAATCACCGCATTCAGGCCCGGGCACAGACCTCCCGAGGTGAGGATCGCCGCCGTGGTGGTGGCGGGATCGAAGGCGAGCGATTCGCGCGGGCCAGCCTGCTCAAACCCCAGACTGGTGTCGCCACCCTGCATCACATCCAGCAGGATCCGCGCATGGTCCGGCACATACGTCATGGCCGGTCCCTGCCCCCGACCGGCGAAGCGGTTGGTGGTGGGGATGGTGGCGGGGCGAAGCTGGGCGACGTGGAGGTCGGCGGGGGACATGAGATGTCTGGGTTATGGTGAATGGGGTATGGGTTATGGTTAGACGGGACGCAGTGGCCGATGGGTGTCCAGGTCTCCCGCCATACCCCATACCCCAACCACTACAGCCCTGTGGAGTTCGGAGCGGGCATGGGCGACTGGGTTATGGTAAATGGGTTATGGGGTATGGTGAGCCAGAGCGCAGGGGCAGGACGGTGGGAGTAGATGTCTCCCACCATGCCCCATGCCCCAACCACCATAGCCCAGGCCAGTCGCCTTTCACCCAAGCAGCTTTCTCGCCTTCTCAAGCTCAGCCTTCTGCGCGTCGTTGACCGCGGGGTACTTCAAGTCCAGGGCTTCGAGGGTGTCGATGATGGCGGAAGCCACTACTAAACGGGTGAACCATTTGTGGTCGGCGGGGATGACGTACCACGGCGCGTCCTTGGTCGCGGTGGCGCGGATCATCTCTTCATAGGCCTGCATGTAGGCTTCCCAGTGACCGCGCTCTTGGGCGTCGGCGCTGTTGAACTTCCAGTTGCGCTCGGGGTCGTCCACGCGCTTCAGGAAGCGACGCTTCTGCTCTTTAAATCCGACGTTCAGGAAGAATTTCCGCACCACGGTGCCATTGCGGGTCAGGTGTTTCTCGTGGTCGTTGATCGATTCGTAACGCTCGGTCCACAGGTCCTTGGCGATGCGGTGCCTGGGCAGCCGCTGCCGGGCGAGCATCTCGGGGTGCACCCGCACCACCAGGACCTCCTCGTAATAGCTGCGGTTAAAGATGCCGATGCGGCCGCGTTCGGGCAGGCGATTGGCGGTGCGCCAGAGGAAGTCATGGTCGACCTCCTCGGTGCTCGGCGCCTTGAAGCTGAAGACTTGGCAGCCCTGGGGGTTCACGCCCGACATGACATGCTTGATGGTGCCATCCTTGCCGGCCGCATCCATGGCCTGGAAGATCAGCAGCAGCGACCAGTGGTTGTCGGCATACAGTTTGTCCTGCAACTCGGCCAGCTTGGCCACGCCCTGCTTCAGCAGGGTTTCGGTGGCCGCCTTGTCCTGCATGCCGCCGGTGTCCTCCGAATCGTGGTCCTTCAGGCGGAAGTCCTTGCCGTTGGTGATGCGATAGGGCTTGATCAGATCCTTGAGGCGGCTCATGCGGGTCTCCGTGGGTGATTCAGGCTAGGCGGAGGCGCCTGGGCAGGAAGCCAACATTTTGCGTATGATGGCCGGGCTTGCCTCACGCTGGTCGGCCTCCACAACCCCAGGCCATGTGCCCTCTGCTGTTGATCTTGGTCATCCTGTGCTCAGCCGTGCACTGAGGACTAGCTGGCCGGCCCATCCGCTGGTCATCGAGCTGAATACCTGGTGCTGGCTGGGGGAGCTATCCCGTCGGCTGGGCCGAACCATCACCCTGAGTTGTGTTCCGCCGGAAGTCTGGGACGAGCTATGTTCAGCCGGGACTGACGCGGTCTGGTTGATGGGTGTCTGGCAGCGTTCGCCGCGGTCAGCAGCGGTGCTGTGTGCGCATGCCGGCCATCAGAACGATGCCTGGGCCGCGTTGCCGGACCTGCGCCAGCAGGACGTGATCGGCAGCGCCTATGCCATCCGCGCCGACACGGTGGATACGCAACTGGGCGGCGATGCCGGCCTGGTCATCGCCCGGGCAGCCTTGGCGGCACGCGGGGTGCGGCTGGTGCTGGACTTCGTGCCCAACCACATCGCCATCGATCATGATTGGACCACCGCCTATCCAAACTGGTGCGTGCGCGGCAGCGTGGCGGATCTGGCCCGCGAGCCCCAGGCCTTTCTCGCGGTCGCGGGGCAGGTCCTGGCCAATGGACGCGATCCGTATTTCCCTGCGTGGCCCGACGTGGTGCAGGTGGACTTGTCCGCCCCAGGCCTGCGTCGCGCCTTGGTCGCGCGGCTGGTGGCGTTGGCCGGGCGCTGCGACGGCATGCGGGTCGACATGGCCATGTTGCTGCTGCACCGCGTCTTTGCAGCGACCTGGGCGGGACGCTGCGGGCCGTTGCCGGATGCCGAGTTCTGGGCCTCGGCCATCGCCGCCCTGCGTCGTGCATGGCCGACCTGCCAGCTCATGGCCGAGGCTTATTGGGAAACCGATGCCGAGCTGCTCGCCCTGGGTTTCGACCGGGTTTATGACAAGCGGCTCTACGATCTGGTCATGCACGGCGATGCGGACGGGGTGCGCGTGCGGCTGGCCCGCTCTGCCGACTGGCAGATGCGGCAGGTGCGCTTCGCCGAAAATCACGACGAAGCCCGGGTTGCCACCGCAGCTGCGGGCCGGACCGCAGCAACCCTGGTGGCGCTGCTGACCCTGCCCGGCGTCCGCCTATGGCACGAGGGTCAGGAGCTGGGCCGGCGGGTACGCACACCGGTCACGCTTGGTCGGCGACCACACGAGCCCGATGATGCAGTGGCCATGCGCTTGCAGCGCCGCGTGCGGGCCATCCTGGCTCTGCCTGTCCTGCGCGACGGCGTCTGGACCATGCTGGCAGTGCAGGGTGCGGACGGCTTGGTGGCGTGGGTATGGCGCCTGAGGGGGGAGATGGTGGTGGCAGTGGTGAATCTTGGCCAGCACGAGGCCCACGGACGAGTGGTCGTGGACCCTTTCGTGGCCATAGAGGATCTGCTGGATGCGGGGGCGACAGCAAGGTGGGAAAGCGATGCCCTGGCCCTCTGCATCCCCGCCGGCGGCGCCGCGGTGCTGCGCTTCCGGTGATCATAGTTGGTATTT
>JBBQTJ010000314.1:0-4049 GCA_038213315.1 Planctomycetota bacterium | reverse complement strand
CGGCTTCGACGACCAGCGCTTCGCGCTGGACCTCTTGGAAAAACAGCACGTCCTGCTCGCTCCGGGGCGCAGCTTCAACGTGCCCTATCAGGACCATTTCCGCATCACCCTGCTGCCGGACGAGAAGACCATGGCAGAGGTCTTCCAGCGGATGGAGGTGCAGTTGGGGGCGTATTGAACGACATCCGTCGCGGGGTCGCGGGGTCGACAGCAAAGACGGCTGCAATCTGGGCGGTGTCGAACACCCACAAAGACAGCGGTTCTGGAGAACCGCGGTCCGGGTGAACAGCCAACGTCATCGCCCTGCTGTCCCCTGGGACCGCGGCCCTCCAGGGCCGGCCTTGGAAGAACAGTACAGGACATGCAGCTTAGTACTTGATCATCACCTGCGGAACCTCTTGGAAAAACAGCACGTCCTGCTCGCTCCAGGGCGCAGCTTCAACGTGTCCTATCAGGACCATTTCCGCATCACCCTGCTGCCGGACGAGAAGACCATGGCAGAGGTCTTCCGGCGGATGGCGGTGCAGTTGGGGGCGTGTTGAACGACCACTGTCGCGACCTCGCGACGGTTGTCTTCTATTGTCGACCCCGCGACAGTTATTGTCCCCTGTCCTTTGCCCCGTTGAACCTCGCCCCCCGCCGTTCACCATGCGCGGCATGATCAGCGACACTCCCGCCTGGAAGGCATTGTCCACCCACGTCACCGAGATCCGCCGGACCCACCTGCGGGAGTTGCTGAAGGATGGCGCCCGCGCGGGGGCGATGCGCGCCGAAGCGGATGGTGTGGTGTTGGATTTCAGCCGGCAGAACGCCACGCCGCGCACCTTGCAACTACTGATGGATCTGGCCGTGCAGGCCAAGCTCAAAGAGCGCCTCGCGGCCCAGTTCAGCGGTGCCAAGATCAACACCACCGAGAACCGTGCGGTGCTGCACACCGCGCTGCGCGCCGGGCCCAAGGCTGACATCCGCATCGACGGTGTGAACGTCATGCCCGAGGTCCACGCGGTGCTCAAGCGCATCAAGGCTTTCAGCGACCAGGTGCGCAGCGGCAAACGTAAGGGCGCCACCGGCAAACCGCTCACCAATGTGGTCGCGATCGGCATCGGTGGCAGCTATCTGGGGCCTGAGTTCGTGGCCGAGGCGCTGCGCACCGATGCCGCCTGCGCCAAGGCGGCGGCGGGCCGCACCCTGCGTTTCCTGGCCAACGTCGATCCCATCGACGTGACCCGCGCCCTGGATGGTCTGGATCCCGCCCGCACCCTGGTGGTGGTGATCAGCAAGACCTTCACCACCGCCGAGACCATGCTGAATGCCCGCACGGTGCGCGCCTGGATCGTCAAGAAGCTGGGCGCCAAGGCGGTCGGCAAGCACATGGTGGCGGTGTCCACCAATCTCAAGGATGTGGCTGCTTTCGGCATCGACCCCGACAACGCCTTCGGCTTCTGGGACTGGGTTGGCGGTCGCTATAGCGTGTGCAGCGCGGTTGGCGTGCTGCCCCTGGCCTTGCAGTACGGCTGGAAACCGGTGGAGCGCTTCCTGGCCGGGGCGCGGGCCATGGACGACCACGCCGCCAGCGCGCCGCTCGACCGCAATCTGCCTGTGTTGTTGGGTATGTTTGGGGTGTGGAATTCGACCTTCCTGGGGCACGCCACCCGCGCCTTGCTGCCCTATTGCCAGGCCCTGCTGAAGCTCGCGCCGCACATCCAGCAGGTCGACATGGAATCCAACGGCAAGCGCGTCAGTGCCGATGGGCAGGAACTGCCGTTCGCCGCCGGCGAGATCAATTTCGGCGAGCCGGGCACCAACGGCCAGCATTCCTTCTATCAGCTGGTCCATCAGGGCCGCGTGGTCCCCGCCGACTTCATCGGTTTCCGCACCAGCCAACAGCCGGCGAAGCTGGCCGGTGAAGCGGTCAGCAATCATGACGAACTGATGGCCAACTTTTTCGCCCAGCCCGACGCCTTGGCCTGCGGGAAGACCGCGGACGAATGTCGCTCCGAAGGCGTGCCCGAGGCTTTGATCCCGCACAAGGTCTTCCCGGGCGATCGGCCGTCGAACGTGCTGTTGCTCGAACGCCTCGACCCCTTCACCACTGGCCAATTGCTCGCTTTGTATGAGCACCGCACCGCAGTGCAGGGGGCCATCTGGGGGGTCAATTCCTTCGACCAGTGGGGCGTCGAATTGGGCAAGGTCTTGGCCAAGCAGGTACGCACCCAATTGCAGGCCAGCCGCGGCAAGAAAAAGGCCGAGGTGGCCGGATTCAATGCTTCAACCACTTGGCTGATAAAGCATTACACGGCTTGAGGTGAGCTCGATAAGGAAGTCCGGAACAGCCCGCTCGGGCCGGACCTTCCTGAGCTGAACCTCATACCATGGAAAGGTCGCACATGCGCACCCTCGCCCTCATCCTCGCCACCGTCTTCTTCGCCGGCATCTGCTCGGCCGCCGACCCCGTCGCCGACCCCGTCGCCCTCACCGCGACCGCCAGCGCCACTGCCGCGACCGCCGCCGACAAGGCCATGGATCACAAGGCCATGGATCACAAGCCCATGGATCACAAGGCCAAGTGAGTCGTTCAGGCCTTCGGGCCTGATGACGTCGTCGTTGAATCATCATCAACCTGCCAGGCATCCTGGCGGGTTGATTGTTTGTTGGTTGGCCCATAGTTCCCGCCGTTCAAGCCCCCATATCAAACCACGGAGACGCCATGCGTACCCTCTCGACCCTCGCCGCCCTGTTCCTCACCCTTGGCCTGGCCCAGGCTTGCGACACCTGCGGCTGCAAGGCCAAGGCCGCTGGCAGCGCCACCTCCGCCAGCTGCGCTACCTGCGCCGACGGCAAGGACTGCGCCGCGTGCCCCGTCGGCAGCGCCACCGCCGCCGACAAGAAGGCTGACAAGGCTCACAAAGAGCACGGCCACAAGCACTGAACGGCTTTTTGTTCGCTGTCCTGACTAGGCGGTCCACCTCCTCGTGAGGTGGACCGCTTTTTTTTTAGCGTCCTAGCCGTGCTGCCGCCCAGGCATCCAGACTGGGATCGTAGTCGAACCACCGTGTGCTCAGCGGCGCGTCCAGCCAGTCCGTCCAGGCGGCGCGAATTGCGGCCTCGTCACCGGTCAGCTCGGCGCGCAGGGCGTCGCCCAGGCGGGCCAGCTCTGCCGCGCGGGTACGGTTGGGTAGGCCCGCCAGGAAGGCGTCCCGGTCGATGTGGTCCAGGGCGTAGCGACCCAGCCAGCCGCCGACACTGTAATAGACCCACGCCCGGTCGCTGGCGAGCCGTGCAAGGACCAGGCGCAACCGCTGCCGGTCGCCGGCGGCGGCGGCGACCAGGCCCGGGGTCAGGTCCTCGGTAAGCAAGGCCGCTCCCCGGGTGTCGTCGTCGATGACCGGACCGGGGATGGCGGCAAGCACCGCCATCGCCTGGGCCGAACCGGCCCGGCGCAGAGCCAGGGCGGCCTCGGCCAAGACGACCGGCGCCAGCCTTGAGGCGCTGATGCCGGCCGCCGTCCGGGCGGCGGCTAGGTCGCCCCGGGCCACCAGTCCCAAGACCCGCGTCCCGGGATCAGACGACTCCGCCAGCTCGCCGGGACGGCCCAGGGCCACCAGCACGCAGGGCGCGGTGGCGGAGTCCGCCGGCAGCAAGTCAGGTCGGCCCAGCCCAAGCGCGGCATAGGTCAGGCCCTCCCGGATGGCCTCGCTGCGCTGCTGTGGGGGCTGGTCGGCCGACCAGCCGGGATCGGCCAGGGTCTGCCAACGCCCCTGCGCCACGAGGACGAACTGCGCGACCGCGGTGAAGCTCTTGTGCCGTGCGAGGACATCATCGAACAGCCCCAGGTTCAACCTGGCCTCCCGGTCGGCGAAGGGGATGTCGCTGTAGTTGCGCAGGATTTCGTCGTAGCGGTGCAGGGACAGCAGCGCCCGGCAGGCGGCACGCCGGAAGTGGCGGAAGCGGTCGAGGGCCTCCTCGGCCCGGCCCAGGCCGATCAGGGTCCGGCAGGCCACTTCCGCCATGCTGGGATCTACGGGCAGGCGCAGGCGGTCGAGCTGGGC
>JBBQTJ010000313.1:0-4055 GCA_038213315.1 Planctomycetota bacterium | reverse complement strand
CCGTCCGCCAGCTCGGCCATGCGCTGCTTGCGGGCATGCATGCTGGCGACCACCTCAAGCCGGGTCAGGCCGCGATGGGCGACGATCTCGCTGTTGAGGTGGACTGGGATGACGCCGATCACCGTGCCGCCGTTGGCCAGTACCCCGTCCGCCACCCGGCCCATCAGGCCAGTGCGGCCGCCGCCATAAATCAGGGTGATGCCGGCCAGGGCCAAGGCCGCGCCCAAGGCGCTCCCCGCGTCCAGGTAATGGGCAGGAACCGTGTCGGAGGAACCGCAGTAGACGCAGATGGAGGTGAGCATGGGACGGTGGCGCTCAGCGTGGCGCGATCACGGGGTGGAGCAGCACCATGAGCCCCGCCGTCGCCGCGGCCAGCAGCCAGAGCCGTCGCGATTGGGCTGGTGTGACGCTGGCAAACCGCGGACCTTGCCCGTGCCACAGCGCCAGCCCGCCGATGAGCAGCAGGGTCCCCAGCACGCCAGGCTGCCAGGCGGGCACGCCCAGGGCGAGCAGATCACCCACATCGCCCATGGGCGACAGGCTGCCACCCAGGGCATAGGCGCCGTTCGCGCTCAGGCAGAAGCCTGCGAAAAAGCGCCACCAGTGCGCCTGGCCCGGCCAGCGCCAGCGGACCAGGCCCCAGATGAACATCGGCAGTGCGGCGCCGCAGAGCAGGCCTGCCCAGACCACCGGCGCGGGCGCAGGCAGTGACTCGATCTGCGTGAACGACAAGCCCCAGGGCAGCCAGTCGACCCCGCTCACGTGACGATCCAACCCCACTGCCGCCAGCACGTGCCCCAGCTCGTGCACGGCCTGCATCCACCACCACGCGAGCAGCAGCAAGGCGATACGGGAATCGGGCCGGGGCATCGGCGCAGCATGCCCTGCCTGCCACGCGGACCACCAGCAGCTCGGAGTAGCGTATCTAAAAGTGGAGGTGGTTGGGGAGATCTTGGCACAGCATTCACCATTCGCTCATCCTGGCGGTGAGGGTGCCTCCGTCGGACTCCTTACCCCACTACTTCCAGGACCACCCATGCTCCGTATCACTTCGCGGCCTGCCTTGGCCATGTCGACGTTGGGCCTCATCGCCCTGGGCGGCGCCGCCCAGGCTGTCGAACCATTGCCCTACCTGCTGCCCACCGCCACCGGCGCGACCTCCAAGGCGCTGCTGACGGTCGGCGACACCAAGAACCTGAAGCCCGATGGCGTGACGCCCTACCGCATGGTCGGCATCCCCGACGGCTTGGGCGCCTATGACAACAACGACGGCACTTTCACCGTGCTGATGAACCACGAGTTGGGCGCCACCGCGGGCGCCACCCGCGCCCACCTGTCCGTCGGCGCGTTCGTCTCGAAGTGGATCGTGAACAAGTCGACCCTGCAGGTACAGAGCGGCGCCGACCTGATCCAGTCAGTCCAGCTCTGGAACAGTGCCAGCGCGGCCTATGTCGCGGGCACCACCGCTTTCAACCGCTTCTGCTCTGCCGACCTGCCGCCGGTCACGGCGTTCTACAATGCGACGACCAGCATGGGCACTCAGAACCGTATCTTCATGAACGGCGAAGAGAGCGGCTCGTCGGGCCGTGCTTTCGCCCATGTGGTCACCGGCACGGGCGCCGGGGTCAGCTATGAACTGCCCCGCCTGGGCAAGTTCGCCTGGGAGAACGCGGTGGCCTGCCCCACCGCCCAGGCCAAGACCATCGTCATGGGCCTGGATGATTCCGACCGGGTTGGCGGCGCGAGCCCCAGCGAGGTGAACATCTACGTCGGCACCAAGACCGCGACCGGCACCGACATCGAGAAGGCCGGCTTGACCAATGGCCTGCTGTATGGCCTGAAGGTGACCGGCAAGACCGTCGAGGACATCGCCACCACCGCGCCCTACGGCCTGGGCGTGGCGAAGGGCGCCACGGTGGCCTTCACACTGGCCCAGTACACCACCACCAACCTGCTGACCGACAACGGCACGGCCCTCCAGGCCGAAGCGGTGGCGAAGGGCATCACCCAGTTCAGCCGGGTTGAGGACGGCGCCTGGGATCCCACCAAGCCCAACGACTTCTGGTTCGTCACCACCGACCGGTTCGACCAGGTCAAAGCCGGCACCGGCGCCCAGGTGGGCCGCAGTCGCCTGTGGCGCGTGCGCTTCACCAATATCGCCACCCCCGAGGCGGGCGGCAGCATCGCCATGATGCTGGACGGGACTGAGGCCGGCCAGATGTACGACAACATGACCATCGATGGTCTGGGCCGCATCCTCCTGCAAGAGGACGTGGGCAACCAAGCCCACAACGGCAAGACCTGGGTCTACAGCACCGCCACGGGCACCCTGGCCCAGGTCTTCAAGCACGATCCGGCCCGCTTCGGCGACCTGGTCGGCGGCGTGGCCACCGCGCCCACCGCACCCTTCAACGCGGATGAAGAGGCCTCGGGCATCATCGACGCCTCCGCCATCCTCGGCGCAGGCTGGTTCCTGGGCGTAACGCAGGCGCATTACTCCATCCCCGACACCGAACTGGTCCAGGGCGGCCAGGTGTTCGCCATGTTCGTCCCGACCACCATCGGTGCAGCGCCCGCCCCGGGCCCGTCGCCAAGCCCCTCGCCCTCGCCCACGTCCAGCAACAACGACGACGACAACAGCTGCGGCCTCGGCTCCGCGACGGGCCTGGTGCTCTTCGGCAGTCTCATGCTGATGCTGCGCACGGGCCGTCGCCGTCGCTGATCTCTGTTTCGACTCGCTTCGACTCGCGGGCCCGGGCCGCAACGCAGCACGCCGTGGTGACCCTACGGCGTGCTGCGTTTTTATGTGGGTGCGGCTTGTCTCTGCCAAGGCCCTGCCAGGGTGCCCACGTGCCTAGCCGCCCCCATGCAATTGCCGCCCTCATCCTCGCCACCGCGGGATGGGGTCTCAGTTTTCCGCTCATGAAGGCGCTGACCCTATGGCAGCAGCAGGCCTGTCCCGGGGCATCGACGCCGTTCCTCAGTGCTTGGGGCCTGGGGCTGCGCTTTTTGATCGCCACGCTCGCCTTAGCGGTGCTGCTGGGCTATCGGCGCCTAGCGGGCCTGACCCGGAAGGAAGGCCGTCAGGCGGTCGAACTGGGCGTGTACACCGCTCTGGGCCTGGGTTTGCAGATGGACGGGCTCAACTACACGCTGGCCAGCACCTCCGCCTTCCTGACCCAGGGATACGTGGTCTTCCTGCCGGTATGGCTGGCCCTGGCCAGCCATCGGCTCCCGGCCCTGCGCATCTGGGCGGCGGTGGCGCTGGTGCTGGCCGGGGCGGTGGTGCTGACCAGCCTCGACTGGCGCGATCTCAGCCTGGGCCGCGGCGAGCTAGAGACCCTGGGCGCAGCGCTGGTCTTCACCGTGCAGATCCTGGCGGTGGAATCGCCACGCTTCGCCGGCAACGACAGCCTGCGCATGAGCGTGGCGGCCTTTGCCGTGACCGCCTTGCTATTGCTGCCCATTGGGGTGTTGCTGGCGCCGTCGCCAACCTTTTTGTGGCAGACCTATGCCAGCTGGCCCGCAGTGGGGATCCTGCTGGTCCTGGCCCTGGTACCCACGCTGATGTCGATGGCGTTGATGTTCACTTACCAACGACACGTGGGCGCCACGGCGGCGGCGATCACCTACTGCTGCGAACCGGTCTTCGCCTCCGGCTTCGCGCTGGTCCTGCCCGGACTCTTGTCGTTATGGATGGGCGTGAGCTACGCGAACGAGACCATTACCGCCGCCCTGCTGGTGGGTGGAGCCTTGGTGTTGGCTGCGGTGGCGCTGGTGCAGATGCCTGGGGCCTTTACGCGCGCTTGGCCTGACGTGGCGCCGCCGCGATGACCGCGCCGGTCATGGTCGTGGCGCAGCCCAGCCAGCCCATCACGCCCAGGTATTCACCGGCCAGGAACCAGGCCAGCAGGGCGGTCACCACCGGCGCCACCGAGCCAGCAATGGCGGCGCGGGCGGCGCCCAGGCGTTCCAGCGCCAGGGCCGCCAGCAGCACCGGGATGACGGTGGCGAACACGCCCAGGGCCAGGGCATAGCCCACCACCGCCAGCGGG
>JBBQTJ010000312.1:0-4110 GCA_038213315.1 Planctomycetota bacterium | reverse complement strand
GGTAGTTCAGGTCAGGTGGTGGCGCTGCTCGGCCTTGAGCGCGTCGACGATGTGCTTGACCTCTTGGCTGCGCCCCTTGGGCACCACCAGGATGGCGTCGGCAGTGGCGACCACAGTCAGGCCCTGCAGGCCGATGGCGGCGATGAGCTGCCCGGTTTCGCTGACCAGCAGGGTGTCCTGACAGTCGCGGGCGATGATCGCACCGCGGGCGATGACGCCTTGCGGATCCTGGGGCAGATGGTCGTAGAGTGAATCCCACGAGCCGACGTCATCCCAGGTGAAGTTGGCGGTGACCACCGCGATGTCCTTGGCGTGCTCCATCAAGGCATAGTCGATGCTGACGCGGCGGAGCGGGCCGTAGGCTTCGGCCAAAGCCGCAGCGAAACGCGGCGTGCCGAAGGCCTCACCCACCGGAGCCAGGGCCGTGGTCAGCCACGGGCAATGGGCAGCCAATTCGCGCAACACCACATCGGCACGCCAGGTGAAGATGCCGCTGTTCCAGCGATAGCGTCCGGAAGCGAGATACTCGGCGGCGTGTGCGGCGTCGGGCTTCTCGACGAAGCGGGCGACCTGGCTGACCTGCTGGCCGGCCACCGTCGGTCGAGCGGAGCCCACCTCGATGTAGCCATAGCCCGTGGCAGCGAAGCGCGGCATGATGCCATAGGTCACTAACGCGCCGGTGCCCGCCACCGCGACCCCGGCGACCAGGGCCGCCTGGAACACGTCCGCCGGACTGATCACCTGATCGGCCGGCAGCAGCACCATCACGCCCTCGGGATCCAGGCGCTGGACTACCAAAGCGGCCAGGCAGACGCAGGCCGCGGTATCGCGGCCCATCGGCTCGGCGATGATGTGCTCGGGCTTGAGCATGGGCAGCTGCCGGCGGGTCTCTTCGGCCAGGGCCGCCGTGGTCACCACCAGGACGTGCTCGGCGGGAATCGTCGGCTGCAAACGCGCCACCGTCGCCTGGATCATGGTCGCATCGCCGACAATGCGCACCAACTGCTTGGGCAGCGCCGCCCGCGAGAGGGGCCAGAAACGCGTGCCAGAGCCACCGGCCATGATCACGGCATAGACGTTATTCATAGGGAGAATAGTTATGGGAGATGGGCTGGTTTCGACAACGGCTTGGGTGGAACCCGGGGGTATGGTCGGGTTATGGGGTTAGGGTTAAGGGGTATGGTGAACAGCCGACAGCCACTGAGGCCGCGCCGCGCGTGCCTTTCACCAATACCCATAACCCAACAACCATAACCCGCTTCTCAGCGCCTTACCGCCGTTCCGCGTGCAACCCCACCAACAAGCGATTCAGCGGGATGTGCACGGGCTCATCGCTGGTGCATTCGACGAAGGCGAATTTATGGCTGCGACACAGTTTTTGCAGCGCTAGGCGATGGGCGGCGACTTCGGCGCGATAGGCTTCACGCAGGGCCCGCGGTTCGGCGGTGAACTGGCCATCGCCTTCAAGACCTTCAAAGCGGCTGACAGTGGCGACACCCAGGTCGGTCTCGTCCGGATCCAGCACCCACACCAGGGCCAAGTCATGACCGCGATGGCCCAGGCGATCCATGGTGCGGGCGATGGTTTCGGGATCGGTCAGGAAATCGCTGATCACCACCACCAAGCCCCGGTGCATGGTCGGCGAGAGCAGGTGTTCCAGGCCTTTGCCCGTATCGGTACCCCCCGCTGGCTGATGGCCTTCCAGGGTGCGACAGATGCGGATGAGCTGGCCCTGACTCATCGGGCGATGCTCGCTTACGGCCTGATCCGTGAACAACAGCAGGCCAGCGCGGTCCTGCTGCTCCAGGGTCAAATAGGTGACCGATGCGGCCAGGATGCTCGCGTAGGTGAATTTGCTGACTCCGGCCCGCTCGCCCCGATAGGCCATGCTGGCGGAGCCATCGATGGCGACCGTGCAGGCCAGATCGGTCTCAGCTTCGTAGCGTTTCAGCACCAGACGGTCGCTGCGTCCCAGCACCTTCCAGTCGAGGTGACGCAGGTCGTCGCCGGGCACATAGGGCCGATGATCAGCGAAATCCACCGAGTGGCCCTGATGGGGGCTACGGTGGGCGCCAGTATTCAGGCCCTCGACCACGATGCGCGCGGCCACTTCCAGGTGGTGCAGGCGGGCGAGATCGGCGGGTCGGATCAGCGGGGTGGCGGCGGCTTGGAGCACGCTTCCTACCTTAGATATGTACCTGTGCCTGTCGACAGTCAGGCACGCCAGCGCCACGCGGCTGGCAGCATGCCCCAGAGCCGCTGCGCACCCACCTGACGACTGGGTTGGCTGAGGCCGTCCTCCGTCAGCTCCACCACCAGCCCGATCCCACGCGCCTGGGCCAGGGCGTAGTCCCGTGCCGTCATGACGGTCGGGCTGCATGCATTCAGTACACCGAACCCAAAATAACCGGTCAGCGCCAGCCCGCATAGCTCAGCGGCATCGTCTTCGTGCAGCAGGGTGAATGGCCGGCTCAATGGCCCTTTCATGGTGGTCTCGCCACGGCGGAAACGTTCCTGCAACCACGTGCGCCCCGGGCCGACGAGGGCCGGAAGTCGCAGGATCAGGGCCTGGGGATGGCGCAGCGCTGCCGCTTCGATGGCGACCAGGCCGGCCGCCGCTGCATCGCTGGCCGTGGCCGAGGATTCATCGACGGTCGCACCACCGTGATCGCCATAGACCGCCGTGGTGCTGGTCAGCACCAGCCGAGCCAGTGGATAGCGCTGCACCAGATTGGCTGCCGCCGCGGCCAGTTTGTGATCACGGCCCCGCCGCAAGCCTGGGGTGGCGCAGATCAGCACGGCGTCGGCTGCCGGCAGGCCCGCGACCACGGTCGGATCGGCTAGATCGCCGACCATCATGGGCACCACCGCAGACGGCAGCGCCGATCTGCGTACGCCCACCACCGCAAGACCAGCACTGATCAAGGTGGCGCCAACTGCCGAACCAAGGGCGCCGCAGCCGGCGATCAGGACGCGCATCGACCTACAGCCAAGGCCCGACAAGTTCGGGCATGACTACCCCGGTGGAGCCAGGAATCTTCACCTCGACCACGGCGGCCGCGCTGACCGCCATGTCCAGCAGGCTGACTGACCGCTCCACCACCGCCCCGGCTTGCACGCCCGGCCCAACCGCCAGCAGTTCGACATGTCGGCAGCCAGCGCAGTCGCAGCCATGGTCCTTAAAGCCGGTAGCAATGCCATCCAGGTGACGACCGTGATCATTGGTGATCATCAGCAAGGTGCGGCCCTTCATCTTCGGCTGGGCCTGGATGGCGTCATAGATCTCACCCGCTTGGCGGTCCGTACGGCGAATCGCCTCGAGGTATTCGGCGAGATTGCCGCCGTGGCCTTCGTAATCCGGACTGCGCAGGTTGATGACCAGGGCCCGAGGCTGGTGGGCGGCCAGGACCTCCTTGACGCGTTCCACCGTCGCCTGGTCTTCCCGATAGCCGGAGCGCAAACCACGGCCACCCACGCCGCAATCCAGATTGGGCAGCGCCTTCCCAGACCAGTCCTTCTGGGAGGTGTTACCCAGCATGGCCAGCTTGTCCTTGCTGGTGATGATCCAGGCATCGGCCGGATCAGCATGGCTTGCGGCCAAGTAGCGTTGCAGCCATGACGGATTAGCCGGGGTATCGACGCCGCTGTTGCTGGTCTTCTGCAGAAAACCGGTGCACAGGGCGATGTGCCCAGGCTCGGTAACGGTCGCGCCGGTATTAGCGGCATTGGTGAACAGCGTGCCCAACGGCGCCAGGCGCTTGGCGCGCACCGGGATCAGGTCCCGCTCTGGCCGCCCCCAGGTTTCAGACCAGCGCGCACCGTCGAGGACCAGTATGACCACATGATCAGCGGGCGAGGACTCCGCAGCGAAACCGCCCAGGGTCACCAGCAGAATGAGCAGCATGCGCATAGCAGGTTTTACCAGGGTGGAAGTTACGTCAAACCCAAGGCCGCCACCCGCGTGGCCGTGCGCAGAGCACGATCATGGGCGTTGGCGACGGTGGGATCCTGCCCCGCCGGCACATGCGCCTCGGCGTAGCCGGGGATGATGCGGGCGCCGCGCTCGTCATCGCGGGACTTGCTGTCTTCAACCAGGCGGGCGTTGTCCTG
>JBBQTJ010000311.1:0-4131 GCA_038213315.1 Planctomycetota bacterium | reverse complement strand
GTGGGCGCGCTGCTGGCCCTGGGGGTGATCAGCGGGGCCATCGTCTCGCACCTGACCATTCTTGGCATCGTGGTGCAGGACGACGGCGGCACCTTGTTCATCCTGGCCAGCATCGTCTGGGCCTGCGCCTTACTGCTGCTGCTCGACGGACGGCGCAGCTTGCCAGTGGTTGGCAAACTGCTCTAGCCGTCGACACCCGGCTGGAATTGGGCCAGGAAACGCTCCACATCTTTGGCTTCACCCACCACCCGGATCAGGGCCCAGTCGGTGCGCTGTCCGCCCAGGCGACGCAGGGTGTCTTCGGTGAGCATGGCACGGAAGCCGTCCAGCACCGTGCTGCCATCGGTGTACCAGAAGGTCAGCGCCGTCGTCGTCGCGCCTTTGGACAGGCTCAGCCGGCTGACCGGCACGCTGGTGCCGTCGCCCAGCAGGATCGTGCCCGAGCTCCGCGCCGCGATCACCCAGCCCGCACCGGTCAGGCAGTATTCTGGCGGATGCGCGCGATGCCGATCGCCGCCGGTGGTGGTCATGATCAGGTCGACCCGCGCCCCACCGCCATCGTGATAGGTGCGCAGATGCACATGGTCCCGCCCCAGGATCGCCAAGGTGGACGCATCCACCGCCAGATCCTGACCGGTCCATTCCCCCTGTAGATAAGCCGTGTGCACCGCCAACAGTCGCCCGCTATCGCGGTTGGTGGCCAGCAAGGTCTGCCCCGCAACCGCCAGCGCCACCAACGCCACCAAACTCAACGGCCACACCACGCCAGAAGTCCTGGGAGAGGCGAGCTCCAGCTCGCCTAGTGGTCGCAGCTGTCCCCTGGGAGAGACGAGCTCCAGCTCGCCTAATGATCGTCGTCCGCCGCCACCCACCCACCACCCCATCACCACCATCCCCGCACCGAAAACCCCGCGCACCACCACACTGGCCAGCTCGCCTTGCCAGCCAATGACCCGCGTCAGCAGAAACCCCACCGTCGGCAGGCCCAAGCCCACCAGCACCAACCACGGCCAGCCGCGCCGCACCACGCCCACCCCATGGCACCACCACGCCATGCCCAGCAGCAGCGTCATCAGCCCAATCGCCTGCACCGCGAACACCTCCACCACCACGCCGGCGACCGTCACCAGCAAGGCCGCCACCACCACGCTGGCCCCCACGCGCGGCATCGGCGCCACCGTCGTAGAGCGCCACGCCCACCCCAGTCCCAGCGCGCCCGCCAGCACCAGCACCCAGCCGAAACGATCGAGCGGCGAATGGGCCCACGCCGTGGCGCACCACAGCAGGACCGGCGCTGCCAGCACCACCAGCAGCACCACCAAACCCACAGGCCGCACCCAACGCGGCGCCGGACGCGGTGCCGCGCTGGTGGTCAGACCCTCAGTGACCAGAAACAGACCACCCAGGGCCAGAGCAAAAGTGGCCAGGCCGATGACCTCGTGGGGCCAACCCTCCACCGGACGCAGCAGCGCATCGCCAATCGCCACCAGGGCCGCCACCCGCAGCCCATTGGCCGCCAAAGCCAAAGGCACCGCCAGGGCCAGGGCCGCCAACCGCCGCACCGGCGTCAGCCCGGGATGGCTGCCGCACCACAGCACCGCCAAGGCCATCAGCACCCGCAGGGTCGCACTGCCACTGCAAGCCGGCACCACATCAAAAGTGAAGTTGGGCGTGGCCAAAATGGTGCCGGTGCGCGTCACCGGATACCCGATCAGGGCCAGCACCCCCTCAGCCAGGATCGAACTGAGTTCCCGCAGCGGCAAGGCCAGCCAACCGTCCAGATAGCTAAGCACCGCAAAGGTGCAGGCCGCCACCACCAAAACAGGAGCAATGGACCAGCGACGCATAGTGAAGGGAGAATGAGCGGAATGCCGCCAAGTGGAATAGGCTATGGTTCACGGACCGCTGCGAACCAAATCCCATACCCCATCCACCATAACCCGTTTACCCACATCACATCCTGCCCCCTCGACTCACACCCGCGCAGCTTGCCCCCCCGGCCCGGGACCGGCATCATGCACCGCCCCAAGGACGCGCACCCATGAGCACTCTCGACTCCTCCGCCCAGATCTGGTTCATCACCGGCAGCCAGCACCTTTATGGCGCCGAGGCTCTCCAGCAGGTCGCCGCCAATACCGCGGCGGTGGTGGGTGGCCTGAACGCGGCGAAGCTGCCCCTGACCGTGGTGGCCAAGCCGGTGATGACCACCGCCGACGATATCCGCGCCCTCTGCCAAGCCGCCAGCAGCGACCCCACCTGCGCCGGCGTGATCCTGTGGATGCACACCTTCAGCCCGGCGAAAATGTGGATCGGCGGCCTGACCCGCCTGACCAAGCCGATCTGCCACCTGCACACCCAAGGCAACCGCGACCTGCCCTGGGGCACCATCGACATGGATTTCATGAACCTGAACCAGGCGGCGCACGGCGACCGCGAGGGCGGCTACATGCACACCCGCCTGCGCCTGGAGCGCACCGTGGTGGTGGGCCATTGGCAGGACAGCGAGGTCCACGCCCGCGTCGGCGCCTGGATGCGCGCCGCCCGCGGCTGGCACGACCTGCAAGGCGCACGCATCGTGCGCTGGGGCGACAATATGCGCAACGTGGCCGTCACTGACGGCGACAAGGTCGCGGCCGAGATCCGCTTCGGCTTCACCACCCTCAGCTACGGCGTGACCGAGTTGGTCGCTGCCGTCGACGCCATCAGCGACGCCGACGTTGACCGCCTGTGCACCGACTACGCCGCCCAATATCGGATGGCCGCCGACCTGAAGGCCGGTGGCGCGCGCCACGCCCTGGTGCGCGACCAAGCCCGCATCGAACTGGGCATGCGCGCCTTCTTGACCACGACCGGCGCCAAGGGTTTCACCACCAATTTCGAGGATCTGGGCGCGCTGAAGCAGCTCCCCGGCTTGGCCGTGCAGCGCCTGATGGCGGATGGTTACGGCTTCGGCGCCGAAGGCGACTGGAAGACCTGCGCCCTGCTGCGCGCCATGAAAGCCATGGCCCACGGCCTGCCCGGCGGCACCTCGTGGATGGAGGACTACACCTACCACTTGGAGCCCGGCAAAGAGCTGGTTTTGGGCGCGCACATGCTGGAGGTCTGCCCCACCATCGCCGCCGCCCAGCCGAGTCTTGAGGTCCATCCTCTCGGCATCGGCGGCAAGGACGCCCCCGCCCGCCTGGTCTTCGACGCCCGGCCCGGTCCCGCCATCAACGCCTCGCTCACCGACCTCGGCAATCGCTTCCGCCTGATCGTCAACGAGGTCGAGGCGATCCAGCCCCCCGCCCTGCCCAAGCTGCCCGTGGCCCGCGCTGTGTGGCGTTCGCTGCCCGACTTCAAGACCGCCTGCGCCGGCTGGATCTACGCCGGTGGTGCCCACCACGCCGCCTTCAGCCAGGCCCTCACCACCGAACACCTGCGCGCCTTCGCCGGCATGGCCAACATCGAACTGGTGCGCATCGGCACCGGCACCGAGATCGAAGCCCTCAAGCAGGAGCTGCGCTGGAGCGAAGTGTACTACCACTTGGCGCAGGGGTTGGGGAAGGTGTGACGAGACTGCCGTCGCGAGGTCGCGGGGTCGCGGGGTCGCCTGACGGCATCGCCTCAGGTGGCCTTTTTTGTCACGAATTACGTCCGGACAGTCATCGCCTCGGCCCGCCCTCGAGATCGATATAGTTTGCAGAGCTGGCCGATACCGGCCTACCTCAGCAGATATCCGCAAAGGTGTACAGCTCAGACCAGGGAATCAGCCGCACGCCTTCCCGCAGACCGGTGGCGGTACCGCCGTGGACCAGCACTGGCGGTTCGGCTTCGACTCCGGCCAATGTAGTGAAGCGGCGTAGGCTATCGCACCAGTCTCCGGCAATGGTGGCTCCGGATTTGCATTCGATGGGTAGCAGGGTCTGACCGTGGTCGGCGAGCAGATCGACTTCCTCGCCGACATGGTTGCGCCAAAAAAACAGGTTGGCGGTCTCGCGTCGTTGGAAGCGACCCTTCAGCAACTCGCTGAACACCCAGGACTCGAAGATCGCTCCTCGGGCCGGATGGGTGGCCAGATGGGCGGGATCCTGGAGGCCCAGAAGGCGGCAACACAAGCCGCTGTCGAGCCAGTGCAATTTGGGGGTTTTC
>JBBQTJ010000310.1:0-4142 GCA_038213315.1 Planctomycetota bacterium | reverse complement strand
TTGGCGCAGGTGCAGACCATATGGTCGATGATGCGCGAGAGCTCAAGCAAGATGATGCGCAGGGTGACGCAGCGCTCCGGCACGGTCACCGCGAACATCTTCTCGACTGCTTTGCAGAAGCCGATGTTGTTCATCATCGCCGAGCAGTAATTCAGACGATCGGTATAAGGCAGGACCTGGCTATAGGTACCCTGCTCGATCATCTTCTCGAAACCGCGGTGCAGGTAGCCCATCTCGCACTGACCGGCGACGATGGTTTCGCCATCAAGAGCGGCAAACAGGCGCAGGGTGCCGTGGGTGGCCGGGTGGCTGGGGCCGACATTGACGGCGAGCAGATCGATGTGCTCGCCAGCGGGGGAGATGACCTTCATGCCTTGGCTCCTGGCGAGGCCGCGATCGGGTCGCCTTGGTGCACGTCGCCCATGTCCACCACGGTGAAGCCCTTGGCCTCTAGCCGCGCGGTGAGTTGGTCGACCATGGGGTCGCTGACCGATAGCTTCTGCCGCTTCTGGCAGGGGTAATCCTTGCGCAGCGGATGGCCGATGAACTCGTGATGGTTGAGCAAACGCTTCAGATTGGGATGCCCAGTGAAGTCGATGCCGTACTGATCCCAGGTCTCGCGCTCGGCCCAGTTGGCACTGCCGAAGAGGTCATGCACGCTGGGCACCGCCGCAGCATTTTCGTCGACCTGCACCTTCACCGCGAGGCGATGCCGGAATTCCAGCGACTTCATCAGGTAGGTCACCGCATAGCGGGGACCGGTGTGGCCGGGGAAGCTGAGATAGTCGATACCGGACACATCCAGCAGCATGGCGAAACGCAGGGCAGGTTCGTCGCGCAGGAAGGTGAGCACCTCGCGCAGGCGCGCGGCCGGGACCAGCACCGCCAGATCCCAGGGGTTCAGCGGATCGCGTACCACGGCGAAGCGCTCGATCAGCAGCTTTTCGAGGTCAGCAACCGGCAGGCCGGGCTTGATGGCGTGGGCGCGCACGGCTGCGGTGGCGGCGCCGTCGGGACGGGTGAGGACGCTCATGCGCCGATGGCCTTCTGCTCGGCGAGGGATTCGCCGTCGATCTTTTTCTGCAACTGCACGATGGCTTCGAGGAAGCTTTCGGGCCGGGGCGGACAGCCGGCGATATAGATGTCGACCGGGATGATCTCGTCCATGCCCGGCACGGTGCAGTAGCAATCGTAGAAGCCGCCCGAGGTGGCGCAGGCGCCCGCGCTGATCACCCACTTGGGTTCGCACATCTGCTCGTAGATGCGGCGCAGCACCGGGGCCTGCTTGTAGGTGATGGTGCCGGCGATGATCAGCAGGTCGGCCTGGCGCGGGCTGAAGCGCACCAATTCGGCGCCGAAGCGGCTGATGTCGAAGACTGACGAGACCACGCCCATGAATTCGATGCCGCAGCAGGCGGTACCGAAAGGGAAGGGCCAGAGGCTGTTGCGCCGCGCCCAGTTGACGACCGCGTCGACACGGGTGGTGACGAACGCGTCGCCGAGGCTGACCTCGGTACTGACGCCGGCGGGGATTTGCTTGAAGGTCATATCATCGTGCCTGGTGGGATCACTCCCAGTCCAAGGCCCCCTTCTTATAAAGGTAGATGTAGCCGGCTTCGAGAATGATCAGGAAGACTACCAGCAGCCACACCATCTCCCAGCCACCCTCATTGAAGTGGATGGCCCAGGGATAGAGGAAGGCGACCTCGATATCAAAGGCAAGGAATAGCATCGCCACCAGGTAGAACTTCACGCTGAAGCGCTGCTTGGCGTCGCCGACCGAGACGGGCATGCCGGACTCGTACTGCTCCAGCTTCGCCGGGTTGTTATTGCGCTGCCCGTGGAACAGCCGCGACAGCACATGATTGAGGCCCAGCAGGGCCGCCGGGATGGCCAGGGCCAACAGCAGGACGATGGTCAGGGGAAAGACCACGTCGAAGAGGCTGGTACCGCTGTGCGCCTCAGGGGTAGGAGCAGTGGAGGCGCCGGTGGTCAGCGTCGCTGGCATGCGAATCCTTTGGCGCGCGGCCATGGTAGGCCGCGTAGGGAGGCGGGCTTATAGGGACGGCCAAGGCTTGCTCCAGAGGGAAGGTTGGGGACACCAGCATGCGGATTGGCTATCGCTCACGCCAACTCTACGTACGCCAGTGGCTTGCGGGATGTAGGAAGCATGCGCAGCATGCGTCATTCGTAGTTTAGTCCATGCAAAACATGCATCCCAAGTCTGCCGTTGACCCACCCCCATGCCCCTCGACCGTGCCCACCGTGATCCTTCTGATTGTCGAATCCCCTACCAAGGCCGGCAAGATCCGGGGCTTTCTGGGCCCCGAGTACCGGGTCGCGGCCAGTTTCGGCCATGTGCGCGACCTGCCGCCCAGCGGGGGCTTGGCGGTGCGCTTCGCCGACGGTCAGGTGCTGCCGCAGTATGTGCCCCTGGATAAGGCGGCGCGCGCCATCGCCGAGCTGCGCGCCCTGAGCGCCAAGGCCGAGCGCGTCCTGTTGGCCAGCGACCCGGATCGCGAAGGTGAGGCCATCGCCTGGCACGTCGCTGCCCTGTTGGGGCGGGACGACTGCCAGCGGGTGGTCTTCCACGCCATCACCAAGCCGGCGGTGCTAGCGGCTCTGGCGGCGCCCCGATCGGTGGATCAGCACTTGGTGGATGCGCAGCAGGCCCGTCGGGTCCTTGACCGGGTGGTGGGCTGGATCGTCAGCCCGACCCTGCGCCGGCTGGGCAAAGAGGCCAAGAGCGCCGGTCGCGTGCAATCGGTGGCCCTGCGCTTGGTGGCAGAGCGCGAGCGCGAGATCCAGCGCTTCACCGTGGTCGACCACTTCGTGCCGTGGATCACCGTCACCAAGCCAGGCACGCCGCCCCCCTTCACCGCCCGCTGCATCCAATGGAAGGGCGAGGCCCTGGGCACCCGCCTGGTGCAAGAGGATCTGGCCACCCGCACGGTGGAGTGGGTACGCAAGCAGACCTTCGTGGTGCAACGCTGCGAGCGGGCCGAGCAGGAACGCCGGCCGCCGCCACCCTTCACCACCGCCACGGTACAGCAGGCCGCGTCGGTGCAGTTGAAGCTGGCCCCCGATGCGACCATGAAGCTGCTGCAAGGCCTCTTCGAAGACGGTCACATCACCTACCATCGTACGGATTCGGTGGCCTTGGATCCCGCGGCGATCACCGAGGCGCGCGCCGTGATCGCCGCACGCTTCCCGAAGAGCTGCCTGCCCGACAAGCCGGTCATCCATCAGGGCAAAGCCGCCAATGCCCAGGAAGCCCACGAGGCCATCCGCCCCACCCATCCCGCGGACGGTCCCGAGCGCAACGTCGGCCCCGCCGGCCAGGCCCTGTACACCTTGATCTGGAACCGCTTCATCGCCTGTCAGATGAGCAGCGCCCGGGACGAACACACCACCATCGACGTGGCCTGCGCGCCCGGCACCTGGCAGGGCGGGCCGATGGGCGTTTTCCAGGCCAAAGGCACGGTGGAGCGCTTCGCCGGCTGGCGCACCGTAGGCGCGGACGCGACGGACGAGACTGCCGTACGCAAGCGCGGTCGCCGACCCAAGGGCGAGGCCGTGCCGGATGACGACGAGAAGGTGAAGCTGCCGCTGCTGCACCAGGGCGATGCCGTCGACCTGGCCGAGGCCGGCGCCAAGCAGACCAGCACCAAGCCGCCACCCCGCTATACGCAAGCCAGCTTGATCAAGAAGCTGGAGCACGACGGCATCGGCCGGCCGTCAACCTACGCCGCCATTCTGGGCACGATCATGACCCGTGGTTATGTCGACGAAGAAAAGCGAAAATTGCTGGCGACCGACCTGGGCATGCGTGTCACCGATTTCCTGCTGGCGAAATACGCCGG
Source organism: Planctomycetota bacterium (assembly GCA_038213315.1). Classification (GTDB taxonomy): domain Bacteria; phylum Planctomycetota; class UBA11346; order UBA11346; family UBA11346; genus JBBQTJ01. Next base: position 279 of record JBBQTJ010000310.1, on the reverse strand, counting down.
CAATTTCATCGACTACGCCTTCACCGCCCAGATGGAGTCGACCCTTGACGCCATCGCCCGGGGCGAGCGACCCTGGCAGACGGAAGTCACCACCGCCACCTTCGAGGTGCTGCGTCTGGCCAAGGCGGCGGGGTTGTGGTTTGATCCGCTGGCGGAAGACAGCCACAGCACCTGAGGCCCGGTCCCGCGGTCAGTGCCAGTGACAGCCAGGGTGATAAGCGGTGATCTGCGGATCGCAGGTGACCAGGGTCAGGCGATGCCGGCGGCTCTGGGCCACCA
>JBBQTJ010000309.1:0-4239 GCA_038213315.1 Planctomycetota bacterium | reverse complement strand
TTCACGCAGCTTGATCAGGGCCTGGGCGTAGAGCTGGTCGCGACCGTCGGTGTTGCCCAGGTCCTGACCCTTGGCCATCATTTGGGCACCTTCCTTGGCGGACTGGTCGGCGCTGCCCTCGTCGCCGTTGGCGGCGATCTGAATTTCGGGCTCCTCGTCGGCGTTGGCCTGAGCGGCGATGGCTGTGGCCGTGGCCTCGTCGCCGGCTTCCTTGGCGCGGGCGATCAGCGCGCTGCGGCGTTCCTCTTCGGCCTTGCGGCGGCGATCATCCGCTTCCTTGGCCAGGGCCAGCAGTTCGGCCGACTTGCCATCGTAATACAGGCGCGCCTCTTTGCCCTTGTCGGTGTCCTTGTACTTCTTGTCGATCAGGGCCATGTAGATGGCGCCTTGGTTTTTCCTTTCGTTTTTGAGCTGGACCACCATCTGGCCGAAGAGGTAGGCGGCGCGGTCTTCGCGCACCGAGCTGATCAACTGGGGATCCAGGGTCACGGCGCGATCAAGCTGATCGACCACCAGATCATCCAGGCGGTTCTGCCAAGCGACCTTGCCGGCCTCGTACCATGCCAGTGGGTCGCGGGACTGTTCGCTGTTTTTCAGGCGATTCAGGCGGCTGGTGAACTCGTCGCGACGCTGGGCGATGATCGCCGGCACGTCCGCCTTGGAGATCTTGCCGAACTCATCCATCGGCGTGGGCAGGAACTTGTTGCGCGCCTTCATCAAAAAGACTGCCTTGCCCATTTTGCGCTGGGTTTCGATGTAGGCGATGGGATCCTTCTCAATGGGGGTCCGATCATCCATCGAGCGGATGGGAATGGCAAAGATATCTTCCTTCACCTGATGGATGATCACCAGGCTGGGGTGGGTGTCGAAGTTGCGCGACAGTTCGTCGTCATCATCGAGTTTGGCGAAGAGCTGCGGAATGGCGCGACATCCTTCGACCATGGCACGGGCGCGTTGCTTGGTCTCGGGCTTGGCCTCCAGGGCGGCGGCGCGCTGAGCGATGATCATGGCTTCTTGCCATTTCATCGCGCGATAGGGCACCAGGGCCTGGGCGATCAGTGTTTGGGCCTGAGCTTCGCCGGGGGTCGCCTTGTCGACGGGTTTGGCCACCGGAGCGGTCGGCTTGGCCACGGGCTTGGCCGCTGCGGTGGGCTTCTCGGCCACGGTGACCTTGGCCGCCTGGGCGGCCAGCTCCTGCTGCTTGGCTTCCAATTCAGCCTGGACCGTCCCGGCCGTGGTGGGCGGGGGGCCCTCCTGCTTGGGGGCCGGAGCCAGACCGAACAAGCGCCGGGGCAGATCGGGCGCCGCCACATAGACCCCCGCCACCACCCCCACCAGCACGGCGATGAACAGCCAGAAACCTCCACCTCCGCCACCTTTACGGCGAGGAGCTGGGGTCGGCTTGGAGGCGGCTGGTCGAGGGGGCATGCGCGTCATTCCGGGGCGTAGCAGGGTTAAACGTATGATGGTCGTGAAGGTTCAATGGCCGGCGGATTCATAGCGGGAAAGGCCGGTCCGCCAAGCCCACGAGGCCAGCAGCAAGGCCAGGATCGCCACCAGCGGCGTCAGAATGCCGGGCCACCACTGACCATGGGTGAAGAGCGCCGCTGGATAGATAGCCACAAAGGCGAAGGGGATAACGCAGGTAATCAGTGCCTTCAGCAGCCAGTGGTAGATGTCGGCGGGCCAGCGACCGAATTCCATCAGATTGTAGACCGGCGGCACCATGCCCACCCGATCCTCGAACCAGAAGCCGGTGGCTGCGAAGGCCATGAACACCGCCACCACCACGGCGAATGATGACAGCAACATGACCGCCAACAGCAGCAGGTGCAGCGGGTCACCCTGGAAGTCCGGGATGCGCAGGGCCGCCACCACCATCAAAGTGATGCCGAACACCGCCCCCACCAGGTCTTCGATCGCCAGGCGATCGAAGCATATTTGTAAAAAGGTTGGAAAAGGTCGCAGCAGCACCCGATCCAGATTGCCACCGATGATATAGTGCGACGACAGCTGATAAAGATTGCCGCAAAAGCAGTGGAAGAACGCCAATCCGGTCAGGCTATAGCCCAGCACAAACAATAATTGGGCCGGCGTATAACCAGCAATGCTGGTGGTCTTGCTGGCATAGACCTGCAGCAGGGCCAGCGCCAGCAGCCCGCGCATCAGCTCGTCCAGGCCCTGCAGCAGCAGGTCACCGCGATAGGCCAAGCGGCGCTTCAGCACCACGCCGGTCAGGAGCAAAGCAAGTCGGACGGTACGCACGATCGCGGGAGCCTAGGCCGCGCTTGGCAGAGTCACGGGGTCGCCCAGCGCGACTGCTACCGCTTCACTCCAACGTCGTGTTGCGCAGTGGCGTCAGCTCTGCGATCAGGCTGGCGCGCATGCGGCTTTCAACGGCAGCCATCACCCGGATGAGCGGATCCCGGTGGCCAGGGATCTCTTTCAGCAACAGTTCCCCAACCCGCAGGAGGGTACGTTCGACCAGCTCATGGCGGATGGTGGCACAGGCGGAATTGTAGGCCGCCAGGGCGGCATCGCCGGACAAGCCAGGCAATTTGAAAATGCCCTCAGCAGGCTGCAGGAGAGGTCCCAAGGCCGCCACCAGGGACCCGGGCGCCGGGATGCCCATGAGAATGCGCTTGGCCTGGGCCGAGAGCTCGACCGACCAGCTGCGTTGGGTCAGCGCGGTAACCACCTGGTCGGCCAGAAGATTTGCTTCCGACAGGCTTTGTGTTGCTGGGGCTGCGACTTGGGCCTGGCGCCGCCAAGTGTCGGTGAACGGAGTAACATGACGCATGAGATTAAGTACTCTTCGCGGTGGGTAAAAGCGGAAGCGTGTGCTTACGCGCCGAGGTCAGCCATTGCCTCCGGCGGTGGCCCAAGACTCAGGCCTGTCTTGTGCCCGCGTGCGGGTGTCCTCCACTGCCCGCGCGATGGCCACCCCCCTCCCTGCCTATGCCCATGCCATTCCCGGTGGCCTGGAACTGCGCCTGAAGATCGTGCCGGGCGGCAGTCGCGATGCCTTGGCGGGGATCCTGGGGGATCGTCTGAAGATCAAGGTCGCCGCCCCGCCCGAAGGTGGCAAAGCCAACGCCGCAGTGGAGCGCCTGCTGTCCGACCTGCTGGGAGCACCCGTACGCATCACCGCCGGGCATGGCGCGCCGCTGAAAACAGCGCAGACCACGGCGACGGCGGAGTGCTTGGCGCGACTCGGCTGACTCGCCTAAGCCACAAGATTGGCGATGCGATTCACACTGAGCACCAACGTGACCAGAGTGGGAAAAGGATTTATGCAACGACGACAGCATCATCCATTGGATGAGTCTGCCCGCGCGCCATAAATCCATACCTCAGGTAGCTCTGGTCCTCCTGTTCATCTGCGATATCTAGGCTGACTCAGCTGCGCAGCGCTTCGACTGGATTCATGCGCGCGGCCAGCCAGGCGGGGTACAGACCGAAGACCACGCCGATGCCGCCGCTCACCAGCACCGCGATGGTCATGATCAGCGGGCTGAACGCGACCGGGAAGCCGAAGACCAGTTCCACCAGCCAACCGCCGGCCAGGCCGAGCAACAAGCCGATCAGGCCACCGCAGGCGGACAGCAGCAGGGCCTCGGCGAGAAATTGCCGCAGGATGTCCCGTTGGCTGGCGCCGACGGCGCGGCGGATGCCGATCTCACGTGTGCGTTCGGTCACCGTGGCGAGCATGATGTTCATGATGCCGATGCCGCCGACCACCAGGCTGATGGCGGCGATGACCACGATGATGACGTTGAAGATCTCTTTGGTGCGCTGGGCCTGCCGCAGCTGTTCCAACGGCACGGCCACGGCCAGGTCCTCGGCGCCGCGATGGCGATCGGTGACGATGCGCCGGATCAGGTCGCTGGCCGGCAGCAGGGAATCTTCGCGCTCCAAGCGCATCGAGATCGCGTCAAGCCGGCTGTCCTGCTCGGCCTTGCGGTAAAACGCGCGCAACGAGGCATAGGGCAGATAGACCTCGCGGTTGCGGTCTGGCAGACTGAGGTCGGCGACCCCGTTGCTGCCGCCAGGCAGTTCGGCCATGACGCCGATCACCGTGACCGGCTCATCGCCCAGTACGACCACCGCGCCCAGGGCCGCGCCACCGGGCACCCCCAGGTCGCGGGCGACATGGGCCCCGATGGTGCATACGCGCGCAAAAGTCTCCTCGTCGTGATGGTCGGGGAAGCGCCCCTGGCCCAGTTGCAGATCCGCCAC
>JBBQTJ010000308.1:0-4243 GCA_038213315.1 Planctomycetota bacterium | reverse complement strand
AGGGCGTCAGCTTGAAGGTGCACAAAGTGCGAGTGGCCAGTTGCGTACCAGGAGTGGACATCTAGGCCTCGGCTTCGGCTTCGGAGGTGGCGGCGGCGCGAGCCAAATCAGGAAAGTCCCGTTCGATCACGAAGGCGGCATCCAGGACCTCGGTGACCTTGCCCTGGATGACGGTGCAGCCGACGATCCCGGCGCGGCTGGCGGTACGTTCGAGCTTGGCCGGGACCTCGACGGTGTCGATGATGGCACCGACCACCAGGCCGACATGGCGCGCTTCGCCACTGGCGCCGCGGTGGGAGTAGACCACCACCTGCAACAGGCCGGCGGGCACGCCGCTGTCGGGGTTGCGCGGCTCTTTGCGCCGCTCGGGCAGGTGCGCGAAGACCCGGACCAAGGGCAGGATGTTGCCGCGGTACTGGATGACTTCGCGGTCGCCCAGCCGCTCGACCTTGGTGGCATCAAGCTCCTCAAGGCGCGTGACATTGGCCAGCGGGATGGCCATGCGGCCGTCATCCGGACTGATGAAGACCAGCATCGCCACGGTGTCACTGGCGACGACCGCGGCATCGCTGCGCCCACTGCCGCCGCGATCAGACAACTCGGCCATGCGGGCCAGACCCAGCACGTCCAGGATCATCGCCAGGCGGCCATCACCCAGAATGGTGGCGCCGGCATACAGGGGGATCTCGGTGAAATGCCCCGACAGCGGCTTGACCACGATCTCTTCGGTGTTGTGGATGGCGTCCACCACCAGGCCGAAGCGGCGCTCGTTGGCCTGCAGCACCAGGATGTTGACCGACTGGGGCTTGCCCACGTCGCGCCCGATCACCTGATTGAGGAAGGCCAGCGGCAACAGGTGCCCGCGCAAGCGGATGACCGGAGCGTCGAAGACCGTCTCGACCTTGTCGGCATCGGTGCGCACCAGCTCGACCAGCATGGTCTGCGGGATGGCGAAATGGGCCAATCCGCTGGTGACGATCAGCGCCGGGACGATGGCCAGGGTCAGCGGGATGGTCAAGGTCAGGACCGTGCCCAGGCCCGGCGTGCTGACCAAGTCGACGCGGCCACCGATGCGCTCGATGTTGGTCTTGACCACGTCCATGCCGACCCCGCGGCCCGAGACGTTCGAGATCTTCTCTACCGTGCTGAAGCCGGGCAGGAAGACCAGGTTCACCGCTTCTTGCGGGGTGATGCGCGCGGCCTGGTCCGCCGTCAGCAAGCCCTTCTCCACCGCCTTGGCAGTGATGCGCTTGGGATCAATGCCCTTGCCGTCGTCGGTCACGCTGATGACCACGTGGCCGCTGCGGTGGCAGGCGGACAGACCGAGGACACCTTCGGGATTCTTGCCTTCTTTGAGGCGCTGCTCGGGGGATTCGACACCGTGGTCGCAGGCGTTGCGCACGATGTGCGTCATCGGGTCCTTCAGGGCCTCGATAAGCGTGCGGTCAAGCTCGGTGTCCTGGCCGTCCATCTCCATGCGGATCTGCTTGCCCAAGGAGCGGGACAGGTCGCGCACCACCCGCGGCAGCTTCGACCACAGGGTGCCGATCGGCTGCATGCGGGTCTTCATGATCCCTTGTTGCAGCTCGGTGGTCAGGTGGTTCAGGGCCTGGGCCAGGCTCTGCAAGCCGCTGTCGGTGGCGCTGGCGGGGTGCAGCATCAGCCGGTTGCGGGTCAGCACCAATTCGCCAACCAGGTTCACCAGACGATCAAGGGTGCTGACATCCACCCGGACCGACTGGTCAGCGACCGATTCCCCGTGGGCCGGGGCAGCCACGGCGCCCGTCTGCACCGCGGTGGGCGGCCCACCCGCATGGGCACCTCTACCATTCTGGATGCTGGTGATGGCGGTCGCCTGGGACTGGCTGGACATGGTTTCGGTGACCGGCCCCGGGTCTGCCGTCGGCGAGAACTCGACCGTCTGGGCGCGGATGGTCGACGTGGTCGGGATCGACTCGGTGCTTGGGGTGACCGCAGGACGCACCGGGGCGGCATTCTCGCCATTCGCCAAGGCGTCCAGGCGTGCCGCCAGGGGCACGTAGTTGCCGTCACCCTCCTTCTGGGTGGCTTCGACCGAGGTCAGAATCTGGCGGATCGCATCGACCAGGGCCAGCAGGCCATCGGTGATCGCATCATCGAGGGTCAAGACGCCATCGCGCAGCTTCGACAAAAGGTTCTCGCCACTGTGGGTCAAGGCCTGCAGCTTATTGAAATCCAGAAAGCCACTGACGCCCTTGAGGGTGTGCACGACCCGGAAGATGGCTCCCAGCCGCTTGCGATCGCCGGGATTGCGCTCCAGCTCGACGAAGGCCTGGTCAAGCTTTTCAAGGTTCTCGTAACTCTCGACCAGGAAGTCCTTCACTAGGTCATCCATGTCGTCATCCATAACGGTCTCCACAGAGGGGTCTGCGCCAATTGGGTACACCAGGATGCGGGGGAAGGCAAATGGGGGGTGCTTGTGCCCCAGGACCGCCGGGCATCATCCGCCGGCCGTGATTGACTACCGCAACGCCCTCTACGTCGGCCACCTTGGCCCGATTCCCCTCTACCTCCACTGGACCGCGCTGCTGCTGGTCTACATGGCCTGGCAGTGGTCGGGGGTGGGCAATGACCTGTACCTGCTCACCGTCTTCGTGGGTGTGCTGGCCGGCAGCATCGTCCTGCATGAGCTTGGCCATGGCCTGACCGCGATAGCCCTGGCCAAACATGAGGCCGAAAAAGCCATGGTGATCGTGCTGTGGGCCTTTGGCGGCGTGTGCATTCAGCAGCAGCGGGAAGGCCATCCGTGGAAGGAGATCGCCATCGTGCTGGCCGGACCGGCGGTGAGCCTGGGATTGTGGCTGGGCTGCATGGGCACGTGGGCGTATCTGCGCCAGTATCATCCAGAGATCGTGATCAAGGACCTCAACGACCAGGTCCTGTATCTGCAGTCGCTGACCATTGTCGGCGTGCTGTTGGTCCTGGGCCAAACGATGAATTTGGCTCTGCTGGTCTTCAACATGCTGCCCATCTACCCCTTCGATGGTGGCCAAGCGGTGCATAACGGCCTCAAGTTGATGATGAAGGATTACGACCTGGCGCGGAAGATATCCTTCACCATCTCGCTGCTGGCCGCTGCCGCCTACGTCAGCTGGCGTTTCAGCCTTGAACAGCAACTCGACTTCTTCCTGATCGGCCTGATCGGGTTCATGCTCTACAACGGCTACATCGCCCTTTTCGTCTATCGACGTTGACCATGCCGCGCATTCTTTCCGGCATCCAACCCTCGGGCCAGCTCCACCTCGGCAATTATTGCGGCGCCATCCGCCAGTTCCTTGATCTGCAGGCCGAGGGCCACGAGCTGTTCATCTTCGTGGCCAGCTACCACGCCCTGACCAGCCAGCGCGATGCGGCGGCCTTGCGGGCCAATGTCCAGCAGATCGTGGTCGATTACCTCGCTTTCGGCCTGGATCCGGCCAAGACCAATCTGTACGTGCAACAAGATGTGCCCGAGGTCACCGAGCTGGCTTGGCTGCTGAGCTGCGTCTGTCCGCTGTCATGGATGGAGAAAATGGTCTCCTACAAGGACAAGGTCGCCAAGGGCCTGCCGGCCAGCGTCGGCTTGTTCAGCTATCCGATCCTGCAAGCGGCGGACATCCTAGCGCCCCAGGCCGAGGTGGTGCCGGTGGGCCGGGATCAGGTGCAGCATGTGGAGATCACCCGCGATCTGGCCGCGCGCTTCAATGAAGAATTCAAGACCGAGGTCTTCCGGCTGCCGGCCCACCGCTTGGCCAAGGACGCCGAAGTCCTGCCTGGCATCGACGGCGAGAAGATGTCAAAAAGCTACGGCAACACCATCGACCCGTTCCAGGAAGAGAAGCCCCTGCGCAAACGTGTGATGTCAATCAAGACCGACTCCCGCGGCGTGCTCGACGCCAAGGATCCGGATGGCTGCGCGGTCTTCCGCATCTTCCGCGGCCTGGCCGGCGCAGCGGATCCGCGCACCGTGGCCCTGGGTGCGAAGTACCGCGAGCCGTTGTTGCAGGGTCCGGATGGCTTCGGCTATGGCCACGCCAAGCAGGCCCTGTTCGAGCTGATCCTCGACCACTTCGGCCCCGCCCGGGCCCGTCGGGCCGCGATCATGGCTGATCCCGCGCTGGTCGACCGGGTGCTGGCCGACGGTGCGGCGCGTGCGCGCGCCGTCGCGCAGGAGACCCTGGGGCGGGCGCGGCGGGCCTGCGGCCTCGATTGAATTGACCGTTCC
>JBBQTJ010000307.1:0-4263 GCA_038213315.1 Planctomycetota bacterium | reverse complement strand
AACATGAAGCGGCGCCCCTCCTTGTTCAGGAGGATGCCGCCTTCACCGCGTACGCCTTCGGTGACCAGGATGCCCTTCACGCTGGGCGGCCACACCATGCCGGTGGGGTGGAACTGGATGAACTCCATGTCGATCAGTTCGGCGCCGGCATCATAGGCCAGGGTATAGCCGTCGCCGGTATACTCCCACGAGTTCGAGGTCACCGAGAACGCCTTGCCCAGGCCGCCGGTGGCGATCACGAAGGCTTTGGCGCGGAACAGCACGAAGCGGCCGCGCTCGCGCGTGTAGGCCAAGGCGCCCACCACCCGGTCGCCGTCCTTCAGCAGACGGAACACGGTGTATTCCATGTGCACGTTGAGGGTCGTCTTGTGGACGGCATTGTCCTGCAGTGTGCGGATGATCTCCAGACCGGTGCGGTCGCCGACGTGGGCCAGGCGCGGATAGCGGTGGCCGCCGAAATTCCGCTGGAGGATCTTGCCGTCCTTGGTGCGATCGAAGACCGCGCCCCACTTTTCCAGTTCGCGGACGCGCTCGGCGGCTTCCTTGGCGTGCAGTTCCGCCATGCGATGATTGTTCAGATACTGGCCGCCGCGCATGGTGTCGGCGAAGTGCACTTTCCAGGAATCGCGATCATCCACATTGCCCATCGAGGCGGCCACGCCGCCTTCGGCCATCACCGTGTGCGCCTTGCCAAGCAGGGATTTGCACACCAAGCCGACCTTGCAGCCGGCATCGCTGGCTTCGATGGCGGCGCGCAAACCGGCGCCGCCGGCGCCGATCACCAGCACGTCGTAGTCGTGGGTCTGGATGTCGTGAGTCGCCATGGCTGGTCTCTTAGAAGATGATGCGGGGATCGGGGATGACGCCGTTGGACACCAAGCGGACGTACACGTCCGCGAGGCCGACCCACACCAGGCTGGCCATGGCCCACAGGCCGTGGTGCTCATTGAGGCGGCTGACCATCTGCCAGAGCTTGAAGCGGGATTTGCCGCAGGGGGCGCACGAGAAGTTGTCGACGCGGCCACCGACGATGTGGCGTAGGCAGTGGCAGCCGAAGGTGTAGCCCATGATCAGCAGGGGATTGATGATCAGCACCAACGAGCCCAGGCCGATGCCGAAGCGCCATCCGGCGGGCGCGACCGCCGGATTGTAGGCAGCCTGGTTGGCGGCCGTGATGGGTTGCCCGTCCGCGCTCACCCAGTTGAAGGGATTGCCGGCGGCATCGACGGGGAACCAGAAGGATTTGATACCGTCAAACAGCAAGATGAAGCCGAGGATGATGGCCAAATACAGCATGTACCGGTGGGCATTAAACAGGATCAGCGGCAGGCGGTTTTCGCCCCAATAGCTTTTCCGGGCTTCGCCCACCGAGCAGGCCACCGGATCCAGCCAAATTGAGCGATAGTAGGCTTTGCGGTAATAATAGCAGGTCAGACGGAAGCCGGCCGGGACGCCGAGGATTATGAAGGCGGCCGAGAAGGTGAGCAGCCCTGACGGCCACCAGGAGGGGGCCGTGCCGGCAAAGAGCCGGTGCGGGGACATGCCCCAGAGCTCAGGCGAGTAGAACGGCGACAGATAGTTGGTGCCGTTCACCCAATAGTGCGAGCCCTGGAAGGCGGCCCAGGTGGAATACACCACAAAGGCCATGAGTATGGCGGCCGTGGCCAGTGGACCGATCCACCAGTTGTCGACGCGGCGGGTGGCTCCGAAGCCGTGATCGTGGGCGACGGCTTGTTGAGTCATGTCAGGCATGAGGCGTCCTGCGAACGTGAGTAATTACCATGTCGCCCTTTTGGCGGGTCACAATCCACCCCTACGCATGGTTACCGTCCGGCTGTTGCATAGGTGGAAGTCCCGCCTATCACGCTGCATTGAGAATTGAAATCATTAATGGCGAGGAGATTAGGTCCATTGAAGGCGGTCTGGACGCGCGGCCTGCGATGCATAATCTGCATGCATAGGTATCCGATATCGGTATCCCATGGTGTGCCACGATGCACGCTTGCCGTCGTCGCCCTTCTTGTCACAAGGACAGCATCAGCATGAGCGACTACGAACCGACACCATTGTCAGGCCATCAGCGCTTACCAGTCACGGTCGAGCGGCTGGTCTGTCCGAAGTGCGGCTACGAATGCCGGCCTGAGGAATTGAATCCGGCCTTTGGCCGCGCGTGTCCCGAGTGTTTGCGGCAAGCCGCTCGCTTCCGCCTGCCGAAGATGGTCAGCCTGCCGATCACCATTCGCGCTGATGCCATCGACTCCGAGCCACTGATGCCGACGACAGTGGTGGTGGTCAAGGCTAGCTGACGGCGTCGGTGTCCTGGGCCACGGCGTGATTCTGGCCGCCATGGCCCATCACACTCTTCAGACCTTGCGGCCGCAGCGCCAGCGCTTTGGCGAAAGCTGATCACCCAGCTGGTGGTTGGGAATATCGAAGGCGAAGGTATTGGCCCGGCGATCACGTGCAGAATGGTTGGGCGCGGAGCCATGCACCACCACCGGGCCGAAGAAGACCGCATCGCCCGGCGCCATGCTCTCCATGGTTGATGGCTTGCTGTCGATGTCGCCAGGCAGGCCCCAGTTGAATGAGGTGCTGGCGAAATTCTGATGGGGGATGAGGCCGTCGTTCTGGGTGCCGTCGACAAATCGCAGAGCGCCATTCTCGGCATCGGCGGCGTCGATGGCGAGCATGCAGTTCACCTGGGTCGGCTGGCGGCAGTCGTGGACCCAATAGCCGAAATCCTGGTGCCACGGCGAGAAGGTGCCGTCATGGGCCGCCTTCATCATCAGCTTGCTGTGAAACAGCATGACGTCGGCGCCGATGAGGTCGCGAATGATCGCCAGCAGGCGTTCGTCGCGGCTCATGGCATCAAGAATTGGCGACACTACTTCGCTGTTCATCAACTGGCGGATCCGGGGCGGGCGTCCGCTGGCCTGCCCTTCTTCCCAAGACACCTGGGGGTGGTCTTCGCCCCCGGGATGCTCGGCGCCCGGAGCATAACGCTTGGCCATGGCTTCGTGCAGGCCGTCGATCTCGGTGCGCAAGCGGTCGAGCTGTTCTACGGGAAAGAGTCCGCGGCGTACCACGAAGCCGCGGCTCCGGAATTCATGGAGTTCGCTGGCCAGCAGGCCGGTGGTGGTGGCGGTGGCAGGGGCGGTGTTCATGCCCGTCAGTTTAGGGGCGCGGGCGACGGACCGGCAGTGGCGCAACGCTCGGGACCTGGGTCATTCCTACTGGACGTTCTTGTCCATAATGCCCCGTCAAAGCTGACCGTTGGCGCGCCAGGTAGCCAGGGCTGACGGGAAAGGGCCAAGGGCGCGCTCCATGATGCCCAGGCTCTTGGCGATGGCGATGCCGTAGTTGGTGATGGGGACGCCCGCGTCCCGGCAGCGGGCAATGCGGGCCAGCACCTCCCGCCGATTGGTGGTGCAGGAGCCGCAATGCACCACCAGTTCGAAGGTGGCCAAGTCGCTAGGGAAGTCCCGTCCGCTGGCCACGTGGACGTCCAGCTGCCCGCCGCAATACTGTTGCAGCCAGCGGGGGATCTTGACCCGGCCGATGTCCTCGCCGATCGGGTGGTGGGCGCAGCTTTCAGCGATCAGCACGCGACTGCCGGCGTGCAGCCGGTCGATGGCGGCGGCGCCCGCGACAAAGGTGTCCAGGTCGCCCTTGTAGCGGGCGAAAAGGATGCTGAAGGAGGTCAGGGGCACCTTGTCGGGCGTGTCGGCGGCAACCTTCAGAAACGCTTGGCTGTCGGTCACCACCAGATCCGGCCGGCGCTTGAGCCGCTGCATGGCCGTCTGCAATTCTCGTTCTTTGACCACCATGACCATGGCGTCGCCATCCAACAGATCGCGGATGGTCTGCACCTGGGGCAAGATCAGCCGGCCTTTGGGGGCCTCTTTATCAATCGGCACCACCAACATGACCAGGCCACCCGGCGGGACCAGGTCGGCGGCCACGGTTGGCGGATCAATCCAGCCCTCGGGCGCGGCGGTGATCAAGGCCTCGCGCAGGCCGCCCAGGTTGGTGCCCAGCTTCGCGCTGACGGCCACCACCGGGATGCCCAGGCCCATAAGGCGTTCGACCGTGGGAATGGGCGCTGCCACCCGATCGCATTGGTTGAAGACCACGATCACCGGCGTGCCGCGCTGGCGGAAGTCGGCGACCAGGCGCTCTTCCAGGTCGTCCCAGGCCTCGCCGGTGGCCACCACCAGGGCAATGTCGGTACGCTCCATAGCCAAGCGGGATTTTTCCACCCGC
>JBBQTJ010000306.1:0-4271 GCA_038213315.1 Planctomycetota bacterium | reverse complement strand
GCTCAGGCCGGCGATCAGGGTGCCCACGGCTGCGACGGCGGTGGCCATCACGAACCACCAGCCCGCCAATGGCGAGACGCTGAACGCGAGCAGGACCGCGCCGATGGCGCAGCCCAGGGCCGCCAGGGTCAACAGGCCCATGCTGAACACCACGAACTCGATCACTGCCAAGGCCACGGCGGCCAGCAGTAGCAGGGCGGCGATGAGCAGGCGACCGGCATCACCATCGTTGGCGGAGGCAGCGGCAGCGGCAAGGAGGTCAGGGCTCATGCGCCACCTGCGGTTACCGGGCGGACCACCGCTTCGCCCAGGCTGAAGGCAACGACCTCGACCGCTGTTCCCACCGGGGCGAACTCGCCTTGCTCGGACACCGCGCTCAGGCTCTGACCGTCCACGTCGATGGTGCCACCGGGACGCAGAGCGCTGCGCGCCACGCCCCGCCGGCCGACCAGATCATGGGTGGTGGAGGGATCAGTGGCTTTGGCGGACAGCTCGCGTTTCAAGGTAAGGCGCGCCACCAGCGGATTCTTCGGCAGGGTGAGGACGATGACCGTGGCGCCCACCGCCATCATCGCCAAGGCGAACAGGCTTTGCGTAACGGCGGCGGCCAGGGACGCGCTCCAACCCTCGGTTGAGGGGGCGAACTGGGAGACATCCGGCATGAAGGCAAGGATGAGTCCGCCCAATCCCAGGGCCGCGCCCGCCAGGGCAACCATGCCCCCAGTGTGCAGCCAGAACAAGTCCGCAGCGATGATCGCCACTGCGACGATGACCAGGATGACCTCGGGGGCGCCGGCCAGTTCCTGATAGAACTGGCAAATGAAGAACAAGGTGGCGCACACGCCGCTCAGGCTGATCCACAGACCGACGCCGGGCACCTTCAGCTCGATCATCAGGAACAGCGCCGCCAGCCCGGCCAGCAAGGGCGCGAAGCCAGCCAGGGCCCGGGCAACGGCCTCGGTCTGGGTCGGAGATAAATCGCGGACCGCAGCGGCATCGATGCCCAGGTCGTGATAGAAGGCCGCCAGGTCAGTGTGCAGCGCGGTGGCCATGCCTTCGCGGACGGCCTCGGGCGCAGTGTAGGTGATCAGCAAGTCCTTTCCTTTGTCCGGTACCGTCGGGCGGGTGGCCCCGGGATGCGCGGCCAGGTAGGCGGCCAAATCCTCTTCGATCACCCAGGTGGTGGTGCCAGCGATGTCAAAGCGGTACAGCTCCTGGTTGCGTGCGGTCATCTTCAGCAGCTTGCCGCGGTTCCAGCCGCGATGCTCGGCGGACTGCTTGAGCAAGGCGCGGACCATCGTCTCCTGTTTTTCACTGGCGAAGTCCATGGTTCCGTCGGGTTTCTGGAAAATCACGCCGATATTGCCGATGGTCGCCTGCGAGGTGAGGTGCACCTCGTGGCAGCCGTACGCGATCAAGGCGCCGGCACTGATGGCGCGGAAGTGGATCCAGGCGATCAGGCGCGGACCATTGGCGGGGACGCGCAGCAGCCGGTCGAGAATCTCGCGGGCGCTGTCGACCCGGCCACCGTCGGTGTCGATATGCAGGACCACGGTGCTGGCGCTGGCACTTTCGGCCGCGTCCAGGGCCCGCTCGACGTAGCGGGCGAGGTGCGGCTCGATCATCCCATTGATGGGGATGTAGACGGTGAGGCCACTGCGCGAGGCGCTGGCCACGGTCCCGTCAGCGGCGGCCAGGGGCAGCCACAGGGCCAGGATCAGCAAGAGGAGGCGGAGCATGGATGGCATGGTGGTCGCCAATCGTACGCTGCCAGAAGCATTCGGATGCCGAAATCTGTGCGCCGTGTTGTGGCGCCAGGAAACGACGATGCCCGCCGCCGACCATCGGTAACGGGCATCAGCTGGCCAGTCGACCGAGAAAAGATCAGGCCTTCTTGGTCTTCTTCTTGCTGGCCAACTCGATCTTCAGCGCATCCTTTTGACGGCGGTGGCGACGCTCGCGGCGGGTCTTCTTCTCGACTTTATTGTACTGGCGGCTCATACGGTTTCCTTGAAGTGGTCGTGGAGGATGGCGGGTTTCCGCCGTGGGCAAGGCCTGGAATGGAGGTGGCTGGGTCACCCCATGCGCTGGCGCAGGAAGGCGCGCACATCGCCCAGTTCCTGCACCGGGTCCAGGCTGTGCTCCTTGTCGTAGACCCGCCAATTGATCTGACAGCCCAGCTCCTGCAGGTAGTCCTTGTTGCGGCGGGGTGCTTCGATCGGAATCAGGCTGTCGGCGGTGCCGTGGCTCCAGAAGATGGCCTGCGTGCGGGCGGCGGTGCCGAAGCCGCCGGGGAAATCCTGGGCCTGGGCCAGCCAGCCACTGATGCCGATGAGTCCGGCGAACTGGCGGTCGTCGCGCAGGCCGACGTCCAGGGTCATCAGGCAGCCCTGGCTGAAGCCCATCAGAAAGAGGCGCTCGGCCGGCAGGCCGGTGGTGGCCAGCAGATGGTCGATGAGCTGGCGCACCTGGGCCCGGCTTTCGCGCACGTCGGCACCCGACGGCACGAAGTCCGGCGAGAGGTCGAACCACGACCAGCCATCGTAGTAGGCCTTGGGCGCCTGGACGAAGCACCAGCCCAGCCGCGGAATCGCCAGCATGCCGGCCACGGGTTTCCAACCCTGGCGGCTGTCGCCCAGGCCGTGCAGCACCAAGCAGAGGTGAGTGGCGTCAGGGGGGCAGGCAAGGTCGAAGGTCAGCATGGCAGGTCCGTTTCAGCCGCGGCGCAGCTTGGCCTGGAAGGCCATCGCGTAGATCATGATCTGCTTCACCATGGCGGTCAGACCACTGGCGCGGTTGGGGCTAAGATTCTGATTCAAGCCCATGCGTTCGATGAAGGTGGGCGGCGCCGCCAGGATCTCGGCGGGGGTGCGGCCAGAGTAGACGTGCAGCAAAAGAGCCACCAGTCCACGCACCAGCACGGCATCGCTGTCCGCATGATAGGTCACCCGGTCACCATCCAGCGTCGCATGCAGCCACACCGTCGAGGAGCAGCCACGCACCTTGTTGGCATCGACCTTCCAGGCTTCGTCCATGGGGGTCAAAGCTTTGGCCATGGCGATGATGCGGGTGTAGCGCTCTTCCCAGGCGGACAGGGCCTGGAACTCGGCTACCAGAGCTGCCTGGAGATCGGGGATCGACGACATACCCCTATGGTGCGGGTCCATCCGGCGGCGGAAGCCTGGATCCGCAGAGCGGGGTCCGGCCCGACGTCACGCGGCAGGGCGCAGATCCTTGCCGCCACGACGCTACTCGCCGAGTTTGTGGAAAAAGCCCTTCACCGCGTCGCCGGTGGCGCGGGCGGCGTCGCCGACGGCCTGGCCGGCCTTCACCGCAGCGCGGTCCACGGCATTGCGCGGGCGACGTTCTGGCGCGTCGGCAGGGGCGGATTCCTCGTCCGGGGTCGGCGCGGCGGCCGAGGAGTCGGAGGCGGGTGGCGCCTGGGGATGCGGTGCCGGTGCTACCCGACGGTCGGCGGCATGCACCGGCGGGGGCGCGACGGACCGAGCAGTGGACGGAGTGCGCAGCAGCTGCCAGCCCAGGACGGCGGCAATCAGCCCGGCCGCCGCGCTGCCTGTAACCAGCAGCACGCGCCGGCGTGGCCGGCGCCAGCGCCCGGCCCGGGCCTCTTGCAGGGCGTCGAGCAAGGCCTGCGGATCCGTGAAGCGGTGGCGCGGCGCCTTGGCCAAGCAGGTCAGGATCACCTCGGCCAAGGCTCGCGGCACGGCGGGATTCACCCGGCGTGGGCTGGGCGGTGGGAGGTGGGCGTGCTGGTACAGCAGCGCGGTGGTATCGGGTCCCGGGAAGGGCGGCCGGCCACAGGCCAGCTCGAAGGCGAGCACGCCGAAGGAGTAGATGTCGCTGCGCGTATCCACCGCTTGGCCGGTGGCCTGTTCCGGGCTGAGATAGGTCGGCGTGCCGATCAGCACCCCCGAGCGGGTCAGGGCCTGGCTGCCGTCCGCGGCCTTGGCCAGGCCGAAATCCATCAGCTTCACCTGACCATCACGGGTCAGCATCAGGTTCGACGGCTTGAAGTCGCGATGCACCAGGCCGCAGCGCCAGGCTGCCATCAGCCCGGTGGCGGCCTGCACCAGCAGCTTCAGGACCTGGGCCGGTTCCGGGCGCAGGCCGGCCTTCAGGGCCTGGCTCAGGTCCTGGCCGTCCACCAGTTCCATGACCAGATAGCATTCGGCCTGATGACGGCCCACGCCATGGATCTGCACCACATGCGGGCTGTGCACCGCGGCCTGGGCGCGGGCTTCCCGCCAGAA
>JBBQTJ010000305.1:0-4276 GCA_038213315.1 Planctomycetota bacterium | reverse complement strand
GGCGCTGGCTCCTCAGCCTTGGGAGGTGCAATTGATGGTGGCGGAGTGGACGCGGGCGGATGGCTTGCCAGCTGAGGCGGCGCTGCGGGCGGCCATTTCGTTGGCGCCGGTGGAGCGGCAGGGGCGCTTGCGGGAGCGATTGGGGCGATGGGTGGGGCAGGACGGGTGAGATTGCCACGAGGTGAGCTGGAGCTCGCCTCTCCCAGGGGACTTCGGGGGACTTCAGGGGAATTCGGCAAACGGGTACGGTTGGTGGTATCATGTCCCATGAGTCCGTGCCTGCTGTGCTGCATTATGGCCTTGGCGATTGCAGCGGAGCCCGAGGTGCCGGTGGTGCTGCCTGATCCTTATGGGCTGGGCGAGCGCTTGGTGTTGATCGACTGGTTGCGGGAGCAGGGCGTGGGTCTGCCGGCGGAAGGCGATCTGGGCGCAATGCGGTTACTGTATCGGCAGACCCTGGCGGCGCGGGATCCGGGCGTGGCACAGCTGGCAGATGAGCAGGAGCGGGCGCGGCAATTGCGGCGGCAGCTGGTTGAGCGCTTCAAGGTCCAGCCGTCGGCGACAGCGAGCCTGGCCGAGCTTGGCTCCTTGCGCGAACAATTGGCTCGGGAAGCGGCCGAGCGCATCGTCGCCGAGGCCAAGGCAAAAGAGGCCAGCCATGCATCGGCTCAGCCGGCTGGTGCGGGCGCGGCTCAACCCGGCGCGGAGCAGGCGATGGTGGTGCGCTTGCGCGCCGCCACCGTGTTGGTGGTGGTCCCGCAGCGGGGTACTGGCTCTGGCTTCTTCGTCGATGGATCGGGGCTGTTGATCACCAATGCCCATGTCACCGGCACCGCCACCCAGGCCTGGGTGCTGTGGGATGCGGCGGTGGGCCGCAAAGCGGAGCCCTTCGCGGTGGTGCGTCGCCATCCCGATGCGGATCTGGTGCAGCTGCGGCCGGTCAGACCGGGCCAGCATTTCCCCGCCTTGGATTTGGCCCGCGAGGCCAGTCTGGGCCAGGCGGTGATGACCCTGGGCTTCCCCTATGCCGGAGCCATGCCCGAGACCCTGGGCACGTCGCCTGCCGATCTGGTGCTCTCCCGCGGCGTCATCAGCGCCGTGCGCAAGGACAAGGACGGCATCCCCCGCTGGCTGCAGACCGATGCGCGCATCGCCCCCGGCAACAGCGGTGGACCGCTGGTGGATGCCGCCAGCGGCACCGTCCTGGGCGTGGTGACTATGGCGATGAATCCCGATGCGGGTGGTGAGGCCTTGTTTCTCGCCATCCCGGCGACGGTCGTCACAAGCTGGGTGGCGGGCCGCTGAGGGGCCATTCAGACAGCCTGGTTTAGCGGTGGAAACCCCCGTTGTGTGGCACCGCAACATTGACCATGATCCGCGCCCATGCGCCTCCCCCTGCTTGTTGCCGCAGCACTGTTTGCTGCTGGCTGCACTTGTCCCTGTCGTTCAACCGTGGCCGCGACGCCACTGGTCACGTCGGTGTCGGCCGACGGCGCGCCGATGGCGGTGCTCGACAATGGGGTGGTGAAATTGGATCTGGCACTGCCCAGTGCCACCTCCGGTTATTACCGTGGCCCGCGCTTCGACTGGTCGGGCGTGGTCGTGCAGGCCACATGGCAGGGGCACACCGCCTTCGGGTCGTTGAAACCTGGCGCGGCCCCGACGCGGCATGACCGTGGGGCGGGGCCGATGGCGGAGTTCGGCATCGATAGCGTGGATGGCTATGACAGCACGCCGGTGGGTGGGACCTTCCTGAAAATCGGCGTGGGCGGACTGACGCGCAACAGCGCCGGCAACTACAGCTTCCATGGCGGGCAGCCGGTGGTCGCCCCGGCGCCGATCACCGTCACCGGCGGGGCGACTTGGGCCGAGTTCACCAGCTCGGCCACGGTCGGGGCCCAGGCCTATGCCTATATCAAGCGCGTCGAGTTGCTGACCGACGGGCCCGGCTTCGCGCTACGCCACCGGCTGACCAATACCGGCACCGCGCCCTTCGCCACCGACTGGTACAGCCACAACATGATCGCCTTCGACGGCGGCAAGGTCGACGGCAGCTATCGCCTGGACCTGCCGTTCACGCCCACGGTCGCCGCACCGCTGCCCACCTTCACCCTGGAGGGCAACCGCATGCACCTGACCGACCTGATCTCTACCAATAATCTGTGGACCTTGGTGGAGGGCTGGCCCTACAGCGCCGCCGCCAACCAGGTGACGGTGGTGGACGAGAAGGCCACGGTCGGCCTGCGCATCACCACCGACCGCACGCCGAGCAAGTGGGTGGTCTATGGCGAGGCCACCGGCATCTGTCCGGAGATCTTCATCCCGGTGAAGCTGGCCCCCGGGGAGACGATGAGCTGGTCGTCAGAGTATCAATTCGTAGCGCCGTAGGCGCGGGGGGCCTGCGCTTGGTTATGGTGGATGGGGTATGGGTTATGGGACGCGGACGACCGCGTCTGGTTATGGGATATGGATGATGGGACGCGGACGACCGCGCCTGGTGATGGGCTCTGGCGCGACGCCCTCGCACCATAACCCATAACCCATCCACCATAACCAGATTTCTCCCCTTAGCGGCAAAATCCTTCATAATAGGCGCGGGGGCCCGCGCCAGGTTATGGGATATGGCTGCTGGGCTATGGCGCGACGCCCTCGCACCATAACCCATAACCCATCCACCATAACCAGGCGCCAGCCTCACCCCTTAGCGGCAAAATCCTTCATAAAGCTCGCCAACATCTGGCAGCCTTCGATGGGCATGGCGTTGTAGATCGAGGCGCGGATGCCGCCGACGGTGCGGTAGCCCTTCAGGGCGACCATGCCCTGTTTGGCGGCGAGCTTCACGAACTCGTCGGTCTTCTCGTCGCTGGGCAGGCGGAAGGTGACGTTCATGTGGCTGCGTTGCTCCTGCACCGCGACGGTGCCGGTGTAGTAGCCGCCGCTGCCGTCGATGGTGTCGTAGATCAGCTTGGCCTTGGCGGCATTGACGGCTTCGACCTTGGCCAGGCCGCCCTGGCGCTCCAACCAGCGGAAGACCTCCAGCAGAATGTAGATCGAGAAGGTCGGCGGCGTGTTGATCATGCTCTTGTTCTCGGCCTGGGCCTTGAAGTTGAACAGCTTGGGCAGGCCCTTGTCGGGGATGCGGGCGTAGAGGTCCTTGCGCACCACGGCCAGCACTAGGCCGCTGGGGCCAAGGTTTTTCTGTGCGCCGCCGTAGAGCAAGGCGATGCGGTCGACCGGGTGGGGGCGGGCCATGAATTCGCTGCTGGCGTCGACGATCAGGGTCTCGTGCTTGGGCAGCTCGACCAGGCGGTGGCCATGCACGGTCTCGTTCGAGCAGACGTGCAGATAGCCGGCGCCGGGCGTCAGCTTCCAGTCCGCTTCCGCCGGGCAGCGGTCGAAGTTGGTGGCCTCGCTGGTGGCGACCACGTTGACCTTGGCGCCGATCTCTTTGGCCGAGGAGACCGCCTTCTTGCCCCATTCGCCGGCCGCCAGGTAATCAACCGTGGCGCCGCCCGCGAACTGCATGGGGATCAGGCTGAACAGAGCGGTGGCGCCGCCTTGCAGGAAGAGCACGTCATGGCTGTCGCCGATACCCAGGAGCGTCTTGCAGCGGGCGATGGCCTCGTCCATCACGCCGTCGAATTCCTTGCCCCGATGGCTGCACTCGGCGATGCCGAAGCCCTTGCCCTGATAATCCAGCAGGGCCTTGGCCGAGGCCTCCAGGACCTCGGTGGGCAGCATGGCGGGACCGGCACTGAAGTTGAAATTGCGAGGCATGAGGGGCTCCCGGACGGGCGTTGAGGGGTGCAGCGAGGCTTTGAATGATATTTCACGCATCGGTTCGGCAAGTATTTGCTCTAATCCATGCGCGCGGCGCATCGATCGCTGCGCCAACGGACACTGGACGACCTGCGCCGCAGACCTGACCATCGGCCATGGCTAAAAAGAAAGATGCTGGCGCCGACCGCGACGCCGTGCTCAGCGAATTCCGTCAGCAGCTGGCCCTGGAGCGCTTCCAGGAAGAGAAGCCGCAGCTGTGGCTGCAAAGCCAACGGATCGGCAAGTTGGTCGATATCCAAGGCGAACTGCCCGGGGAAGAATTCCCCGATGGCTCCTGCTTCCTGTATGCCAGCACCGTGGGCCAGCAGGCCTTTCCGGTGAAACGCGTGACCGGCATCGACCTGGATACCTGCCAGGTGACCTTGGAAGTGTGGGGCGATGAGCAGACCGAGGTGGCCATGACCGTGCTGCCCCTCGAATCCCTCGAGTGGTACTC
>JBBQTJ010000304.1:0-4289 GCA_038213315.1 Planctomycetota bacterium | reverse complement strand
CCACAGCGCACGAAGCCATGGAGCATATCGAGGTGGTGACCATGGACCTGGACCAAGCCTGGGCCGCCGCCCGGGCCGAGCCCCTGGCCAGTGCCTTCCTGATGCAGGGGCTGAGCGCCTTGGCCGCACGGCAGCACGAGGCCTGAGGCCTGAGGCTTGGGGCCCGTCCACCAATAAAAAAACCCGGGCTTCCGCAGCTCGGGTGGTGCTCACCGGTTCCTTCGGCGACGTTCACCGGTCATCCGTACGGGGCTGACTGTCGGCCTGCTGATGAAGGGGGGATGAATGCGGCGAGAACCTTAGGCGTAGCGCCTGGGTATGGTTATGGGGTATGGGGTATGGGGGACAGCCAGGCGACCGCGGCGTCGATGCGATCCATACCCCATGCACTATCTCCCGTAGCCCAAAGCCTGGGTATGGTTGATGGGGTATGGTGGACAGCCACGCGTCCGCGACGTCGATGCCATAGCCCGTTGACCAGAGCCTAGCGATCATCGACCATGCCCCCATGTCTACCCCCATCCGCAATGTCAAGCCGCCCATGCAGTATCGCCGTTTTGGCAAGACGGAGCAGCAGCTCAGCGTGATCACTCTGGGCGGGATGCGCTATGTCCACGGCTGGGAATCACCCCGTGATCAAGTGCCGCGGGACATGATCGAACAGTGCATGACGATGACCCGCCAGGGCCTGGATGCCGGTATCAACCATATCGAGACGGCGCACGGCTACGGGAAGAGCGAGCACTGCTATGGGCAGGTGCTCAACCAGGAACTGCGCATCCCGCGCAGCAGCTACCACCTGATGACCAAGGGTGGACCGGCCACCGCCGCCGACGCCCGGCGCTCGGTCGAAGAACAGCTCAAAGGCCTGCAGACCGACCACATCGACCTGTACGGCTGGCACGGCATCAACAATGACGACCTCTGCCGCACGGCCATCGCCGCGGGCGGGCCGGTCGAGGAACTTTTGAAAATGCAGGCTGAAGGCCTGATCGGCGCCGTTGGCTTCAGCACCCACGGCCCGGTCGAGGTGATCTGCAAGGCCATCGCCACCGGCCTGTTCAGCTTCGTGAACCTGCACTATTACTACTTCTTCCAGCGTAATCTCGCGGCCGTGCAGCTGGCCGCCGCGCAGGACATGGGCGTGTTCATCATCTCGCCCAACGACAAGGGCGGCCAGCTCTTCAATCCCCCCGCTCTGCTGCGTGAGCTGTGCGCGCCGCTCACCCCGATCCAGTTGAATGCCCGCTGGTGCCTGCGCACGCCCCAGGTGCAGACCCTGACCTTCGGCATGACCGAGGCCGCGCACATCACCGAGATGCTGGGCATCTTCCCGGTCTCGGTGCCGCTTACCGCCGCCGAGGCGCGCATCGAGCAGGGCCTGAACGCGCGCATCCTCACGGATCCCATCAGCGCCTGGGAAGGCTGGGAATACCAGAACGATCCCAGCGGCATCAACATCCCCGAGGTGCTGCGCTTCCGCCGGTTGTGGAAGTGCTACGGGATGGAGGCCTTCGGTCTGTACCGCTACAACATGTTCGAATCCAAGGGCCACTGGTTCCCGGGCGGCTATGCCACCGACGACGCCATCGCCAAGCTTGATCCCGCGAAAGCGCCGGCCGGCATCGACGTGCGCGCCCTGTTACGCGAAACGCACGCCGGGCTTTTCCGGGCGAAAGCCTGACCCAGGCGCAGGGGCGAGAAGTTTCGAACTGCCCCGCTGCACGCGTGGCGGCGGAATTACCCGATGATTTCCCTGAAAACGTCGCATGCAAACCGACATTGCGCGGCCCGCAACGCGAAACTTAGTTGACTCCCCTGGCCCCCTGATGGACTGCTCACACACCAGCGGCTGCCCGTTGGCGGGAGCCTCTCATGACTGATACCCCTACGACCACGTTTGCCGCCCTCGGCCTAGAGCCCGGCCTGGTGGCCAAGCTCACCGCCCGGCAGATCACGTTGCCAACCCCTGTCCAGGCGGCCGTGATCCCCCTGGGATTGACCGGCGGAGACCTGCTGGCGCAGGCCCGCACCGGCTCAGGCAAGACCTTGGCCTTCCTCTTGCCCCTGTCCCAGCGCATCGCCGCCGGCAAAATCACCCGGGTGTGGGTGGTCTGCCCGACCCGCGAACTGGCCCAGCAGGCCGCCCGTGAAGCCGTGAGCCTGCTTGGCGAAGGCAAGGCGGCCGTCCTGGTCGGCGGTCTGCCCCCTGGTCCGCAGATCCGTGACATGCGGCGTGGCGCTCCGATCGTGATCGGCACCCCCGGCCGCATGTGCGACCTGCTCAGCTCCGGCGCCCTGCTGCCGGATGCGGACATCATCGTGCTGGACGAAGCCGATCAGATGCTGGACCTCGGTTTCCGCGAGGATCTTGAGCGCCTGGTCAAAGATCTCGGCCCCGAAGTCGCCCGTTGGTGCTTCAGCGCCACCTTCCCGCCTGCCGTGCAGGCCGCCAGCGGCGCCTGGCTGGAAGACCCGCGCACCGTGCGCCTGGATGTGGGCACCGGCGCCAGCCACGTGCCACAGAAGTTCGTCATCGCCAAGCGCGGCGAAGAGCGCTCGGCCCTGGCCCGGCTGCTCCACCTGCTCGAACCACCCCGCGCGCTGGTCTTCGTGCGCACCCGTGAGGACGTCGAGGCCACTGTGCGCGCCATTGCCGCCGAAGGCATCGAAGCCGCCGGCATCAGCGGTGAGCTGACGCAAGATGCTCGCGAGCGCGTTCTGTCGCGTTTCCGCGCCGGCCACCTGCCGGTGCTGGTGGGCACCGACGTCGCCGCCCGCGGCATCGATGTGCCTGGCATCTCCCACGTGTTTAACCTGGGCTTGGCCATGGGCGCCGAGGCCTACACCCATCGCATCGGCCGCACCGCCCGCGCCGGTGCCGCTGGCGAGGCCTGGTCGGTGATCAATCCCATGGAGCGCACGCGCTTCCTGCGCACTGTCTCCATCGCCCGCTGCACCGCCACCAATGTGGCCCTGCCCACCGGGGCGACCCTGGTGGCGGCCAAGCGCGAACGTCTGGCCAAGCGCATCGAAGAGTCCCTGGGTGAGAACCTGCCGCTGCCCGCGCCTTTCGCCGCCCTGGCCAAGGAACACGGCATCGAACAGGTGCTGGCTGCCCTGGTGCACCGTCTGGTGCCCGAGGCCGCGCCCGAACGCCCGGCCACGCCGGCGCCGGCTCCGTACCAGTCCGGTCCCGCCCGCGGCGGCGCCAAGCCGATCCTCTTCGTCGGCTTCGGCCTGATGGACGGCGCTTCGGCCGGGCCCTTGGTGGCCATGCTCTGCCGCGTCCCTGGCGTCACCGGGGACCAGCTGGGGCGTATCAAGTGCTTCGAGCGTCATAGCCTGATCGAAGCCAGCCCCCGTGCCGCCACGGCCCTGGTCGAAGCCAGGATCAACCATCGCGGCCGCCCGGTGCCGGTGCGGCTTGATCGGCAGTCCTCCCGCTGATGAAACGGCGCCCGGCGGGCATGGATTGGTGCGACCTCACCGGCCAGGTGATGTGGGTCACTGGCGCCGGCAAAGGCATCGGTGCGGGCATCGCCCGCCTCGCGGCCGCGCACGGCGCCGAAGTATGGTTGACCAGCCGCACTGCCGCTGACGTCGAAGCCCTGGCGGCCGAGCTGCGCAAAAGCGGTGGCGACGCCCACGCGGCCCCCGCCGATGTCACCAATCCCGAACAGATCCAGGCCGTCTGCGACCGCATCAGCGAGCGCCGCGGCCACCTTGATGTGCTGGTCTGCTCGGCTGGTATCGGCATCTACGGACCGCTGTCCGCCGCCGCGCCGGCGGACCTGGACCAGCAATTGGCCGTGAACGTCGGCGGGACGCTGACCTGCTGCCAAGCCGCCCTGACCCTGATGCGGCCGGCCAAGCGCGGCGCCATCATCGGCATCGCCTCGATCATGTCGGTGACCGGCTATCGCCAGCAGGGCACCTACGCCGCCAGCAAGCACGCCATGCTCGGCCTGCTGAAAGTCCTGGGCAAGGAAGAGCAGGTCCACGGCATCCGCGTCAGCGCCATCTGCCCAGGGGGCGTCGACACCCAACTGGTCCGCGCCTCGCGCCCGGACCTGGATGCCAATACCCTGATGACAGTCGACGATGTCGCCCAGGCCGTCATCTATCTGCTCTCGCTGTCGGAGCGCTGCGCGGTGGACGTCCTGCAGCTGCGCCGTCGAGGAGCGGAGCCTTTCGCGTGAGTACGGCGCAGCGTGCGCGTGCTGGCCAAGGCTTGGCGCTGGCGTTCGCCCTCGTCATGGCGTTGCTGGCCAGTGGGTGCACCCGAC
>JBBQTJ010000303.1:0-4306 GCA_038213315.1 Planctomycetota bacterium | reverse complement strand
CATGATCACCACCATTGCTCCGCTCATCCGTGCCCTGCTCGCTGTCGACGGGCGTTTGCCCCTGCTGTCTTGGGCGACCACCGGTCATGCTGATGTTTCCGTCACTGTTCCCAACGACGCCGACGAGAAGACGACCCTTGCCGCGTTGAAGGCGGCGATCATGCCGGGGACGCGCAGCGTGGCCGTCAACGGTCATGGCACCTTCAGTGCTCGCCCGCACCCCGGTACCGGTCGCGCGGCCGGCAAGGTGGCGATGGTCACCGGCGCGGCCCAGGGCTTCGGGCTAGAGATCGCCCAGGGCTTGGCCGACCAGGGGGCGACCGTGATCCTGGCTGACATGAATGTCGCCGGCGCCCAGGCCGCCGCCGACGCCATCAATGCCAGCGCCGGTGCGGATCGGGCCCTTGGCCTGGCGATGAATGTCACCGACAGCGACAGCATCCACAGCGCCCTCGACCATGTGGTCAAGGCTTTCGGCGGCATCGATATCTTCGTCAACAACGCGGGGGTCCTGAAGGCAGGCTCGGTGAAGACCCAGAGTGAGAAGGATTTTGCCTTCGTCACGGCGGTGAACTACACCGGCTATTTCCTCTGCGTGCAGGGCGTGGCGCCGATCATGGCCCGTACCCGTCGTGTCCTGCCCATGGCCTGGACCGATATCGTGCAGATCAACAGCAAGTCGGGACTGAAGGGCAGCAACAAGAACGGCGCCTATGCCGGTTCAAAGTTCGGCGGCATTGGCCTGACCCAATCCTTCGCCCTCGAACTGGTCGAGGACGGCATCAAGGTCAACAGCATCTGCCCCGGCAATTTCTTCGATGGCCCGCTGTGGTCGGACCCCAAGCATGGCCTCTTCCAGCAGTACCTGGCCACCGGCAAGGTTCCTGGCGCCCAGACTATCGACGACGTGAAGCGCTTCTACGAGGCCAAGGTCCCGATGAACCGGGGCTGCCGCACCATCGACGTGCTGCGCGCCATCCTGTACCTCATCGAGCAGGAATACGAAACCGGCCAAGCGGTGCCGGTCACGGGCGGACAGGAAATGCTGGCCTGACGTTCATCTGCTGACGGTCTCAGCGCTCTAAATACAAATCCCCCGTCACCGTGGTCAGGCGCTTGTCCCAGGTGGCCAGGAACTGGGCCTGGGTGGCGGCGAAGAGGGGGCTGATCTCGATGCGGGCGTCATCAGGCAGGGTGACGGTGACGCCGGCGGCGCGCAGCCACGTGGTGTAGAGATCGCTGGCGATGCGCACGGCGCTTTCGGCGCTGTCGACGCCGCTGGCGTTCTTCACCGGGGCGAATTCTTCTTCGCGGCGCAGTTCCAGGCCCAGGCTGACCTTGGCTTCGGGGATGAGGTCAAAGATGAAGCGTTCGTTCTTCCAACCTTTCACCTCCTGGACGCCGGTCGGGGTCCAGGTCTTGAGCGGTTTGGCTGAGCGGTGCAGGGGGATCTTGTAGCCCTGGTCGGCGAGGCGGCCGAGGTAGTCCACCGACCAGCAGTGGATGGCCGGGCTGCCCCAGCGATAGATCAGCTCGCCCTGGGCAGTGCGGCTGCGGGTTTGCTCGGGGGTGACCTCGGTGTATTCGATGATCACATCGCGGCCGTCGACTTTGACCAGATGGCCGACCTTTTCGTCAGGCGTGGCCTTTTCGAGGACCTTGGTGATCACCTCGCTGCGTTCGGCCTCGGCCAAGCCGATCAGCACCGGATCGTCGACGGGCACGATGATGTTGTCGACTTGGATGTAGGCGAGGTGCTTGACGCCTTCACGGCGCAGCCGCGCCAGTTCGCCTGATTTCACCAGGGCGGTGAAGCAGCCGCCATGGCCATCGGGATTTTCGAGCAGCTGGCCGGGGCCGGCCATCAGGGCGCGGCCGGGCAGGTCGATGCTGGGCACGGTGCCCTGGCAGAAGAAGCGGGCCTGCCCCGGCTTCAGCCCGAAGTCGCTGTGCGCGGCGAAAAACTCCCGTGTTTCGGTGTCGGTCATCGGGCTGGTCATGATCAGGAAAGGAACATCGCGGCCAAGCCGGCGGGAGAGCGACAGGATCTTCTCAGCTTGCAGCTGGTAGATGCTTTTGCCGCTGTGGGGGGCGATGGTGAAGCAGCCTTTGGGACCGATTTGGCCCAGGCGCGTGCCCTGGCCACCGGCGACCATCAGGACGCCGACCTGGCCAGCGAGGTACGCGGCTTCGCCCAGTGCGGTCAGCTCTGCAGTCCGGGCAAGGCGTTCGGCCTTGGCGACCACGCGGCTGCTGCCCACAGCGCCGGTGGGTGGCGGAGAATAGGGATGCTTCAGCTCTTCCCAATCAATGGCCGCCAAGCGCGCGAGGAAGGCTTCCCGCTCGGCTGGCGCCAAGGCGTCGATGCCTTCCAGAAGATGGCTTTGGCCGTGGGCGGCGAGGTGCTGGGCGAGGGCGAAGGCGTCCATGAGAGCTCCGTATGGGAGCCGGCATGCTTGGTAGGATGGCGGAGCGTCAAGGTCGGGGGCGAGGAATCCGCGCGACTATGCCAAGCGGTCATTCACCGGCTTCAAGGCGCGGCACCAGCAGTCCGTCCGCCGGGAAATCGGGCAGGCGGGCCTTGATCGCGGTCAGGAAGGCCTGGCGGATCTCGGCCTGGCTGGGGGCGGTCAATTGCCCGTCGGGCAGAGCCTGGGCGGCGCCCAGGAGGGCATCTTGCAGCACTGGGGCCTGGCTTGAGAGGCGGTCGGCGGTGGCCTGGTCGGGAAACATCAAGGCCAGGCCGATGGTCAGGGTGCGCACCTTGCCGCCGATGGTGCGGGTCACCGGCAGGGCGGGGAGGCTGACCAGCACCGGGCCGCTGCTGGCGGCAGGGGCGGCGGAACTGGCTGCCGGTGCCCCGGCTTTTGGGACGACTACCGGAGTGGGTTCGGCTTGATAGGCAAGCAG
This sequence comes from Planctomycetota bacterium, assembly GCA_038213315.1. Classification (GTDB taxonomy): domain Bacteria; phylum Planctomycetota; class UBA11346; order UBA11346; family UBA11346; genus JBBQTJ01. The sequence continues at coordinate 1,396 of JBBQTJ010000303.1, read as the reverse complement.
GTCGAGGATCAGGGCATCCCGCGCGGCGCCCTCCATCGGCAGGCCGTTCAGCGCGCTCAGCAAGGCCTCGCGGGCCGGCAGGGCCCGGACCAGCACCTGGCGCAGGGCGTCCTCTTGGGTGGTGGTCAGGCGCTGCTTGGCATGCCGCTTGGCGATCAACACCAGCGCCTCCACATCCCGCGCGCGATAGCGGAACGCGCCTTCGGCCACCACCGCGGCACTGGGATCCGGCGGCAGGGCCGCGGCGGTGGCGGGTTCGACGGCGGCCAGGGCGGCCCCGGCGAGCAGCGGAAGGAGGAGGCGCATGCTGTAGCCTGGGCGTTTGCTTGGTGGTGGGAATGCCGCTTCCAGTCGTATGGCCATCGCGGGATCAGACAGCCCCATTCGTGCGGGGCCACTTGACCGGGGTCGACGTGGCCGCGACCGTCGGGGCATGCTCCCCGATTTTTCGACTGCCGACGCCATGACCGTGCTCGGCCATGCCCTGACCACCTATGGCCAGGATGCCGCCATCGCCTTCAGCGGCGCCGAGGATGTGCTGTTGATCGAGTACGCCACGCAGCTGGGCCTGCCCTTCCGCGTGTTCTGCCTGGATACCGGGCGTCTGCATCCCGAGACCTATCGCTACCTCGCCGAGGTGGAGGCCCATTACCATCTGCACATCGAGATCTGCTTCCCAGAAGCCGTGCTGGTGGAGCGCTTGGTGCGCGCCAAGGGTCTGTTCAGCTTCCTGCAAGACGGCCACGCCGAATGCTGCGGCGTGCGCAAGGTTGAGCCGCTGCGCCGCCAGCTCGCGGGCCTGCGCGCCTGGATCACCGGTCAGCGTCGCGACCAGAGCCCGACCCGGGGCACGGTTCCCAAAGCCCAGGTCGATCCCACCTTCCGCGGGCTGGGCGGCGGTGAACTGATGAAGTTCAACCCCTTGGCCGAGATCAGCCGGGATGACGTTTGGCTGGCCATCCGGGCCCTGGGCGTGCCTTACAATCCTTTGCATGAGCGCGGCTTTGTCTCCATCGGTTGTGAACCATGCACCCGCCCAGTGCTGCCCGGCCAGCACGAGCGCGAGGGCCGCTGGTGGTGGGAAGAGGGCACGAAGAAGGAGTGTGGCCTGCACGCGGGGAACGTGAAGTCGTGACCCTTTATCCCCGGCGGTAGGCGGCAGGCGACAGGCCCACCAGACGCTTGAACTGGGTCGAAAACTGGAAGGGATTGGCATAGCCCAGCGCCGTGGCGATCGCTTGGATGCTGCGCTCGCGCTCATGCAGCATGGCCCGGGCGCGGTCGATGCGGCGACGGATGCGGTAGTCATGGGGCGAGACGCCCAGGCGCGCGCGGAAGAGTTTGCGGAAGCGTTCGTAGCTCAGCTTGTTCTCGCGCGCCAGCGCATGCAGCGAGA
>JBBQTJ010000302.1:0-4320 GCA_038213315.1 Planctomycetota bacterium | reverse complement strand
AGGGCTGGGCGTGGTGATAGAAAATCACCTGACCGATCACACTGGCCGCGCAACGGCGCAGGCGCGCGGCTGACATCCGGGGCCGGGCCTGGGCCAGGATGTCGAGCAGCAGTTCATAGCGGGGCCGGGCACCCTGTTCGATGTACTCTGCCAAAGCTGGCGAAGGATCGGCCAGCTCCCGGGCCATCAGGCGACCGGGCCAGCCGGCGCAGTCCTTTTCCACCAGACCGCGCAGGAAACTCGCGGCCCAGGCCCGCAGGCGGGCGGCCGGCTCGCCGCTCAGCTCCTGCGGGTCAGGCTGCTGTTCGCCGCACCGGGCGGCATGACGGAAGACGGCCTGATACAGGCCCTGCTTATCGCCGTAGTGGTAATTGATGGCAGCGACATTGGCCTCGGCCCGTTCGCAGATCTCGCGCACGGTCGCCGCCGCGAAGCCGCGCGCGGCGAAGACCTCGCCGGCAGCTTCCAGCAGACGACGATCGGTGTCCTGGGGGGCCATGCCGGGGAAAATAAAGCGCGTGATTGAAACACAAGTTTGAATGTTGTGCGCACAGCAGTGGAGTGAAACGCCCGACGCGCGGCCCACCAGGGCCGCGCGTCGGGTTGACCTAGCCGACTTGGCTGGCGCGCAGGGCCTGATCAAGATCCGCGATGATGTCGTTCACATGCTCCAGGCCCACCGAGAGGCGGATGAAGTCCGGCGTGACGCCAGCTGCCAACTGCTGCTCAGGCGACAGCTGCTGATGCGTGGTGGAGGCGGGATGGATGACCAGGGTTTTGGCATCTAGGACATTGGCCACGTGGGAGGCCAGCTTCACCGCTGCGATGAAGCGTTGGCCGGCGTCGATGCCGCCTTTCACGCCGAAGCCCAGCAGCGCGCCTGGACCGAAGGGCAGATAGTGCTTGGCGCGGGCATGGTCCCGGTGGCTGGGCAGCCCGGGATAATTCACCCACGACACTAGGGGATGTGCGGCCAACCACTCGGCGACTTGCTGGGCATTACTAACGTGGCGCGCGGCGCGCAGGGGCAGGGTCTCTACACCCAGCAGGATCTGCTGGGCATTGAACGGCGACAGCGCCGCGCCGGTATCGCGCAGCAGGCCGGTGCGGATCTTCAGAACATACGCCAGGCCGGGCGCCACCGCCTGGGGATGCTTGCCAAAGGCCTGCCAGAAATCGACACCGTGATAGGTGGCGTCCGGGCCGGCGATCTCGGGGTAGCGGCCGTTGTTCCAGGGGAAGTCGCCCTTCTCGATGACGATGCCGCCCAGGGAGGTCCCATGCCCGCCAATCAACTTGGTCAGCGAGGCCACCACTACATCGGCGCCATGCTCGAAGGGACTGAAGATCGGCGGCGGCGACACGGTGTTGTCGACGATGAAAGGCACGCCCTTGGCGTGAGCCACCTCGGCAATGGCGCGGAAGTCATCGACATTGTTCTTGGGATTGCCGATCGACTCGCTGTAGACCAGCCGGGTGTTGCCGTCGATGGCCCGGTCGATGGCGGCCACGTCGCTGCTGTCGACGAAGCGCACCTCGATGCCGAAGCGCTTGAGGGTGTGGCGGAACAAAGTGATCGTGCCGCCGTACAGACTGGTGGTCGAAACGATGTTCTGGCCAGCGGACGTTATAGCGGCCACAGCATAGAAGACGGCTGCCTGCCCCGAACTGGTGGCGACCGCCCCGGTGCCGCCGTGCAGCGCGGCGACGCGCTCCTCCAACACGCCGGTGGTCGGGTTCATCAAGCGGGTATAGATATTCCCGAAGGCCCGCAGGGCGAAAAGATCCGCCGCGTGCTTGCCATCTTTGAAAGCGTAGCTGGTGGTCTGATAGATCGGCACCGCGCGCGACCCGGTGGTCGGATCGGGCTGCTGGCCGGCGTGCAGGGCGAGGGTATCGAGATGGGTGCTCATGGCGCTTCCAAGGGTATGTTGAGTCTGTACGTTATAACAGAATATCAAATCGCGTCAATGAACATAAAGAAGACGGAAATATCGGCAAGCACGGCGTCGACGCAGGAAGTTCAGCCACCATCGTCCCCGCAGCCAGAGCCATAAAAAAGAACAACCCCGCAAGCCAGTTGGCCTGCGGGGGGCGGTTTTTTCCACCTGTGCAAGTGGGACGTGGGAGCCCAGCGCTGGCTCTGTGGAGCGGCTGTCCAAAACCAACAAGAACGGTCGGCCCTGGGATGGAGCCATGACCCATGGTGCGACCGGCCGGTGGCAGGCTCGCGCTGGCACGGTGGCCCTATAGCCTGCCCCCGTGCCAACCGATCCCGAACTCGCTGCCTTCCTCGACCGCGTACCCGCTGATGGCTCGACCATCGGCAATGGCGCTGTGCGCGAGGCTCTGGGCTGGCCAGAAGACCGCTATCACGCGGCAAAAGACGCCCTGGTCGCCAACGGCACGCTCCTGAAAGGTCAGGGCCGTGGCGGCACCGTGCGGCGCGCTGGCGATACTCCCGTCCAGCCCCCGGCGGCTAAAACTCCCAAACTCACCCCAGCCGCCATGCCTGCCCTCACGCCCACCGCCGTCCGCCCTCAGACCGGCCGGCGCACCGCGCTGACCAAGTCCGAACTCTATGCCTCGCTGTGGGCCAGTTGCGACGAGCTGCGCGGCGGTATGGACGCCAGCCAGTACAAGGACTACGTCCTGGTCCTGCTGTTTGTGAAGTACATCAGCGACCGCTACGCCGGGCAGCCCTACGCCCCGATCCAGATTCCCCAGGGTGCCAGCTTCACCGACCTGGCGGCTTTGAAGGGCACGGCCGACATCGGCGACAAGATCAACACCAAGATCCTTCAGCCGCTGATGCAGGCCAACCACCTGGCCGACATGCCCGACTTCAATGACGACGGCAAGCTGGGCAGCGGCAAGGAAAAGGTCGAGCGCCTCACCAACCTCATCGCCATTTTCGAGAACCCCGCCCTCGACTTCTCGAAAAACCGCGCCGATGGCGACGACCTGCTTGGCGACGCCTATGAATACCTGATGCGGCACTTCGCCACCGAAAGCGGCAAGTCGAAGGGCCAGTTCTATACCCCGTCAGAAGTCAGCCGCATCATCGCCCAGATCCTGGGCATTCGCCAAGCAGCGGCCAACGCCCAGACCACGGTGTCCGACCCCACCTGTGGCTCAGGCTCGCTGCTCTTGAAGGTCGGCGCCGAGGCCGCCCACGACCGCGCCGGCCTGCGCGTCACCCTCTACGGCCAGGAGAAAGACCAGGCCACCGCCGGCCTGGCGCGGATGAACATGATCCTGCACGACTACGCCACGGCGCAGATCGAGCAGGGCAACACCCTGGCCAACCCGCTGTTCAAGGACGGCGCGCTTCACCACCGCGCCGATCGACTCGTCGAAGGCAACACCCTGTCCAACCCGCTGTTCAAGGACGGCGCGGCGCTCAAGACCTTCGACTACGTGGTCGCCAATCCGCCCTTCTCGGACAAGCGGTGGAGCACCGGCCTGACCCCCGACGCCGATCCCTTCGATCGCTTCGCCGCCTATGGCGTGCCGCCGGCCAAGCAGGGCGACTACGCCTACCTGCTGCACATCCTGCGCTCGCTGAAGTCGAGCGGCAAGGGCGCCTGCATCCTGCCTCACGGCGTGCTCTTTCGTGGCAACGCCGAGGCCGCGATCCGCAAAAACCTCATCCAGCGCGGCTACATCAAGGGCATCATCGGCCTGCCCGCCAACCTCTTTTTCGGCACCGGCATCCCCGCCTGCATCATCGTCCTCGACAAGGCCAGCGCCGCCGAACGGGCCAACGGCAAGGGCGCGATTTTCCTCGTCGACGCCAGCAAGGGTTTTCGCAAGGACGGCCCCAAGAACCGCCTGCGCGAGCAGGACCTCCACCGCATCGTCGATGTCTTCACCCGCCAGATGCACACGCCCGGCTACAGCCGCCTGGTGCCGATCAGCGAAATCGCCGACCCCAAGAACGACTACAACCTCAACCTGCCGCGCTACATCGACAGTGCCGAAGCCGAAGACCTCCACGACATCGACGGCCATCTGCGCGGCGGCATCCCCGCCCGCGACCTCGATGTCCTGGAGCCTTTCTGGCACGTCCTGCCCGGCCTGCGCGCCGCCCTGATCAGTGCTGGTGACCGCCCGGGCTACCACCGCCTGACCAAGCCCATCACCGAGGTCAAAGCCGCCATCCTCAGCCATCCCGAGTTCGCCGCCTTCACCGTCACCGCCACCAGCCGCTTCACCGCCTGGCGCACCGCCACCGTCCCGCGCCTGCGCGCCATCACGGTCGGCAGCCAGCCCAAGCCGCTCATCGAGACGATCAGCGAGGCGCTCCTCAAGGCGTTC
>JBBQTJ010000301.1:0-4329 GCA_038213315.1 Planctomycetota bacterium | reverse complement strand
ACCGCGCACGGCGTGCGCATGATCAGCACCCATGCGCTTGAACGACAAGCCATCACCGATGCCCTGTTGGACACCGGTGCGATCACCATCCGGAGCAGACGCGTTCGTCTATCAAACCCACGGAGAGAAAAGTGATGAATTAATTGTGGGGTGGGCACAAGAGGGACAGCCAGGACACACATTCCTTTCCCCAGATACAGCAACGCCTTAAAGCCAAAACCCTGTCACTTATTGCATCGCCAGAAGATGACTGTCCTGAGTTCGTTACTGCAGAGGGACCGCCCATTAGAATTATAAATCCGTATACTGGCGACACGGGAATAATTTCGCACTCATTTCGAGGTATAGAGATCAATGAAATGAATGGGCTTATCAATTCAATGACAGTTAGCTCCCCATACGAAGGGAAGATCAACTGTGCAATTGGAATTGGAAGTTCACTAAAAGAAGTAAGGGAAAATCTAGGTTCAATTGTCGAGAATAACTTAGATAGACTTATCGTTGACAGCTTTAGCGGAATGTTCTTTGAAGTAAACGGCCTTCTCCCCGACCTTTCGTCTACCGAGGCCTTGCGCCAGACAATCAAATGGATTTGCATTTGCCGCCCTGGGCAAGAGCATTCTGGTTTGATATAGCAGTAAGAGTCAGGACACACATTTATTTCACCTGACCTAACACCAGGTTAGACCCTACTCCCCGATGCTGGCGGGTCAGCGCTGGGCCACTTCGGGCAATTCTTCCAGCTTCCAGCGCCAGTCCCCGGCGTCGACTACGCGGCGGCGCAGGATGCCACCATCGAGCACCTCGAGGGTGAAGGCGCGGTCGCTGCTTACGCACACGCGGCGCTGGTCGTCCAGGCGCAGGTCGATGCTGGCCGGGCCCAGGGGGATGCGGTCCGCGCCCCAGCCGGGGCCGTCTGGCAGGGTCCAGCGCAGGGTGTTGGCGAGGGCGTCTGGACGGATGCCGATGACCACCTCCATCAGCAGCGCGATGGGTCCTACCGCGGTCCAGGAATAGTCTGGGCCGGACCAGGCGCCGCGCTCGCTGCGTTCACTGGTGAAGTTTTCCCACAGGGCGCCGGTGGCGCTGCGCACTTCCTCGACCACCTCCAGGTGGCGCAGGGCGGTGCGCACCGCCAGGTCGTGGCGGCCGGCGCGGTCGAAGCCCCAGATGGCGGCGGCGTTGGTCGGCGCCCAGGTGGAGCCCAGCCAGTAGTTGCCCCCGGCGACGAATTGAGGGCTGTCGGCGGCCAGGCTGGGGATGGGGTGGTGGCGCCAGAACGATGCGGGATCGAGCAGGTGCTCCGCCAGGCGTTCGACGCGCTCTGGCGGCACCAGTCCGGTCCACAGTGGCCAAAAGCCGGTGACGATCTTGTTGGGGTTGTGGCCGCCGCCGGCGAGCGAGGTGCAGTAGAAGCGCCGCTCGTCGCTCCACAGGCGGGCATTCAGGGCCGCGCCGATGGCTTGGCGCTCCGCCTCCCAGGCGTGGGCCTCGTCGGGGCGGCCGATGGCCCCGGCGATCAGGCTCAGCATTTCGGCGTCATGGGCCATCTGGGCGGTGAGGCAGGGATACCCGTCACCCAGAGAGGGCGAATTGTCCAGGCCGTTGGCCAGGCCGGTGGTCCAGAAGGTGCCGTCATTCAGGCGGCGGTTGGCGACCACCCAGCGGTGCTGGGCCGCCAGCGCCGGATAGACCCGCTGCAAGCGCAGGATGTCGCCGCTGAGGGCCGCGATCTTCCACTCCGACACCGAAAGGATGGGCGGATTGGGCGAGAAGTCCGGCTCGAAGGCGGCGGCGCTGCCGTCGTGGACATCGCTCTCGCGCGGGATGTAGCCGCCATCGAACTGCCGGCTGTACAGGCAGTCGAGGTTGGCGTGCACGGGGAAGGCGCGCCAGCCCCAGGCCAGGGCCATGGTGCTGAAGCAGCTGTCCCACACGAAGAGGTGGTCGTGGAAGCCCTCGCGGGCTGTGCCGACGTAGTCGTTGGGCAGGCCCGAGAGCGGATCGGCGCGGCGGCGCAGGCGGCAGAGCATGCGCCAGGCGTGGTCCCAGGTCTTGCGCAGGTGCTCGTGGCTGCCGGGCAGCTGGGGCCGGGGCGCGGCGGCAAGCAGGGCCTCCTCACTGGGCCAAGCCAAGTCGCGGTGTTCGCGCCGTGGCGCCAGGCGGCCGCGGTCCTCATGCACCGGCATGGTGACGGACACCGTCGCGGGCGCGCTGCGACTGGCGGGCGTCAGCCAGGAATCCCCAGCGGAGAGACGCAGTGGCGGCGTGGCATCGTCCAGGACGAGGGACAGGTGCTGGACCAGCACCGATTCGGGCTCTAGGCGCTCCTCGGCGGCGCCCTCGGCCCGGGCCAGCGGCAAGGGGCTGAAGGAATTGGCGATGGGCACCAGCAGGCGGTGCAGGCCGGCCTCGCGGTCGGCGGCGCTGCTGACGTCGCGGCACTGGTAGGGTGCCACCGGCGAGCGCAGGGCGATGGCCTGGACCGGCAGGCGGCCGGGGCGGTCGTGGATGAAGAGCGGCCCGTCGCGGCGAAAACCGGAGATGGGTCGCACCAGCAGGTGCTGCCACGTGATGCCATCCTGCACGCATTGGGTGGGCAGCACGCGCAGGCAGCAGGCGGGCGCCTGCCGGCCGGGCGCCACCTGGGCGCTGATGGCGAAGCGGTCGGGCAGGCGTTCGCGCAGGCCCGCGCGGACCCGCTCGCGGTTGCGGGAGGGGCAGTGCTCGTCCACGAAGGGTGGCCAGAGCGGGCGCTTGCCGTACTGGGCGCGCAGGGTATGGCGGCCGGCCGCTAGCGGCAGCACGGCGATGGCGCGCACCTGGCGCTCGTAGCGCCGCCAGTGCAAGTCCTCCAGCACGATGGGCAGGCCGTCGACCCACAGGTAGACCGGGCGTGGGCTGGCCAGTTCCAACACCACGGTGCCGCTGACCGGCACGTCCAGGCTGCCGAGGGACTCGTCGGCGCCGTCCGCGGGATCGGCGAGTTGGGCGGGGCAGGGAAGGTAGTCCATGGCAGGCTCCATTTCGTACATCTTTCATGCCGCGTTCCCCAGGCGGTCCAGGGCCATAGACTCCAGGCGAGGAAATCGCCCGTGACAACCCCAGCGCTTGGCATGCAGGTCAGCAGCACCGAGGTCATGGCGGGCTCGGTGCCGGACTGGCTGCCGCCGCTCCAGGGCCGTCGCCATGATTTCACTTCAGGCGCGGCCATGCCCCTGGTGCCGATCGGCGGCATCCACCTCTGCTCCTCGGCCCTGTGGCTGCCCACCCATCACCATCGCCATTGGGAGCTGCATTACGTCCATCGCGGCCGGCTCGTGGTCGAACTGCCCGCCGCAACAGAGTCAGGAGGGGCCACCCTGGTGGTGCCGGGTGGCTGGTTCTGCTTGACCCCGCCGGGCCGGGTGCATCGCGGCCTGGACGGCATCCTGCCTCCATCCCAGCTGCTGTGGATGCAGGTGGCGCCCGGTCGTCCCCGGGCCAGGGAGGGCACACCTTTCACCAGCGCGGATCTGTCGCGTCTGCGCCGGCTGCTGGCACAGCGTGCTGACCAGGCCTGGCCAGCCCCTCCGGCCATGTCCGAGGTGTTCACCCGCCTGGGCGACTTGCTGGCCACCGGGGCCAGGGACCAGGATGCGGCCGCGGTGCGCAGCGCCTTGGCCCAGGTCCTCATTCTGGCGGGCAGGCCAGGGCCCATCGCCGCGCACCCGCCGGCCCTGATCCAGGCCTGCGCCGCCCTCGTCAAGCATCCCATGCGTCCCTGCACCGTGATATCCGCCGCCCGCCAGGCCGGTTTGTCGCCGGCCCGCCTGCACGAACTCTGCGTCCGCCATCTCGGTTGCACCCCCGCGGCCTGGCAGCTGGATCAGCGCCTGGCCTTCGCGCGCCGCCGTCTGGCGGAGGGCCAGCCGGTGGCCCAGGTGGCGGCGGAGCTGGGCTTCTCAAGCCCCCGCTATTTCGCCCACGCCTTCAGGCGTGAGGTGGGGGTGAAGCCCTCCGGCTATGCCGACCTGAGCCGGCGGGCCCTGGCGGAACCCTGCCTGGACTGGTAACGGAAGCGCAGAGGCACACCATCTTAAAAAAGCCGGCGTGACCCTTTTTAGGACCTTCTGAACCACGACGTGACGAGCTTCGTGGTTGCCTATGTCTGATGTTACAGGTAGATCCGCACCATCTGCCGCCAGTAGCGGAAACGGTGGGCCTCGCCGAACCAGGTGATCAGGCGGTGCGGGACGCGCAGGTTGGCGAGGGTCGCCGCGAGGTGGCGATTGTTGGCCAGGAAGGGGTCCTCGTCACCGACCACCAAGGTCACGTTCATGGCGCGCA
>JBBQTJ010000300.1:0-4372 GCA_038213315.1 Planctomycetota bacterium | reverse complement strand
CTAACACTACAGCGCAATTCCACTGCGCGTCCTCAAAGTGGGGCAGGGGGGCGGGGCCGCCCCCGGGGCTGCGGCCGGCGCACCCGTGGGGCTGGGGGCGGAACCAGGAAGAGGGGTGGGGGGTGTCGGGGTGTGGGTGGCCGGGGGGGGGGGGTCCGCCCCGGCCCCCCCGCGACCCCGCGACCCCGCGACGGCTGTCGACTTCGCGACCCCGCGACCCCGCGACGGTTGTCCGTTCACCCCATCAACGCGGCCACCCCATCCACCACATGGTGCGGCCGGTAGGGGAAGCGGGGCAGGTCCTCACGGCGGGTGACGCCGGTCAGGACCAGGACGGTCTCGATCTCGCTTTCGATGCCGGCGATGATGTCGGTGTCCATGCGGTCGCCGATGATGACCGTCTGCTCGCGGGTGGCCCCCAGCCGCTTCAGGGCATTGCGCATCATCAAGGGGTTGGGTTTGCCGACGAAGTAGGCTTTGCGGCCAGTGGCCAGTTCGATTGGGGCGACCAGCGCGCCGCAGGCCGGCACCAAACCATATTCGGTAGGACCGGTCAGGTCGGGATTGGTGCCGATCAGCCGGGCGCCATTCATCACCAGGCGCACCGCCTTGGTGATGGTTTCGAAGGTGTAGCCCTTGGCCTCGCCCACTACCACATAGTCGGGGCTGACATCATTCATGGTGATGCCGGCCTCGTACAACGCGTTGATCAGGCCGGCCTCGCCGATGGCGTAGACGCTGCACCCTGGCGCCTGGCTCGCCAGGAAGGCGGCGGTGGCCATGGCGCTGGTGTGGAAATGCTCGGGTGGGACCTCGACGCCCAGGCGCGATAGTTTCTGTGCCAGTTCCTTGGGCGAACGCTCGCTGCTGTTGGTCAGGAACAGAAAGCGCTTGCCACTGCTGTGCAGGTAGGCGACGAACTCTTTCGTCCCCGGCAACAGGTGGTTGCCGTGATAGATCACCCCGTCCATGTCGCAGATGAAGGCAGTTTTGGCAAGGATCGGATGCATGGAGTCCCGATGAAGATGGCGTGAAGCCGCGGCAGCGGCGGGTGGCGGCGACTGTGCGGTCGCCTAACGTCGGGCAACCCTATGTCCGCTCCTGCGACCGTCTCCCTCGCCGTCCTCTCTGTCTCTGCTGGCGCCGGCCACGTGCGCTGCGCCGAGGCCCTGGTGCACGCCGCCCAGGCCCGCGGTGTGGCCGCCACTCATCTGGACCTGATGACCATGGTCCCGGCGGTGTTCCGCCAACTGTATGTGGGCAGCTACCTGGCGGTGGTCAACCGGCGGCCAGCCCTGTGGGGCTATCTCTACGATGTCATGGACAGCCGCCCGCGGGAGTCCCTGCTGTCGCGGGTGCAGCGGGCGGTGGAACGCCTCAATACCCGTCGCCTCGACCGCGAGCTCGACCGCCTTGCCCCTACCCACATCGTCTGCACCCACTTTCTGCCGGCGCAGGTGCTGTCACGCCAGCGCGCCACCGGTCGGCGCAGCACCCCGACCTGGGTGGTGGTGACTGATTTCGATCTGCACGCCCTGTGGGTGCATCCCCAGCTCAGCGGTTATTGCGCGGCGGCGGACGAGGTCGCCTGGCGCATGCAGGATCGTGGCCTAACGGAGACGCCGCGGGTGGTCACCGGCATTCCCATCATGCCCGCCTTCGCGACACCTCTGACCCGGGCCGCCGCAGCCGCCGAGCTGGGCCTCGATCCGTCCCGGCCCACCCTGCTGCTGATGTCCGGCGGCCTGGGGGTGGGCAACCTTGATGCGCTGGCCGAGCGCCTGCTGGCGCTGCCGCATGGCTTCCAGCTCATCGCTTTGGCCGGCCGTAACGAGGCTTTGCTGGCACGCCTGCGCACCCTCGCCACGCGCGATGCCCGGCTGCTGCCCATGGGCTTCACCTCGCGGCCCGAGGTCTGCATGGCCGCCGCTGATCTGGCCATCAGCAAGCCGGGTGGCCTGACCACCAGCGAATGCCTGGCCCTGGGCCTGCCCATGGTGGTGATCGCGCCGATCCCAGGTCAGGAGGAGCGCAATAGCGACTACCTGCTGGAGCACGGCGCCGCCTTAAAGGCGCACGACCTCACCGGCCTGGTCTGGCGCGTGCGCGGCCTGCTCGACGACCCGGTCCGCCTCGCCCGCCTGCGCGCCTCCGCCCAGGCCCTGGGCCGCCCCAACGCTGCGAACGCCGTGCTAGACGCCGTGCTGTCCGACCCCGCGACTTCGCGACCCCGCGACTCCGCGACGACAGTTCCTCCGACCCCGCGACCCCGCGACGGACGTCAACCATGACCGTCCTGGCCGACCTCTCCCTCTTTGGCGCCGGCACGCTGCTGATGGCGTACTTTTTCGCCAAGCTTGAAATCAACATCGAGGGCGCCGGCGGCTGGGCCGCCAACCTGCCCACCTGGCGCGTTGAAAAGCACTGGGCCCTGGACCTGTTCATGGGCGGCCGGGCCATGACCGGTTACCACTGCTGGGCCCTGCTGCTGGTCGCCGCCGTGTTTCACTATCCCTTCCTCTTCACCGCGACGTGGAGTCTGGCCGGTCAGGCCAAGGCCATCGCCGGCCTGATCCTGTTCTGGGTGTGGGAGGACTTCCTGTGGTTCGTCTTCAACCCTGCCTTTGGCCTGCGCCGCTTCCGTCCGCAGCACGTCCCATGGCATAAGCGCTGGGTCGCCGGCCTGCCGTTGGAATATTGGCTGGGCAGTGCATTGGCTAGCGTCCTATTGTGGTGGTCGACTAAAACGAGCCACGCATCATGTTTCGCATGACCGATCGGCAGGCCGCAGGCTTGGCCAACATGGAGGCTTTCTTGGGCCTGCGTCGGCCGCGCACCGACCTCAATGATCAGGAGGCCTTCCGCAGCTATTGGAAGTTGGTCTCGGACCGTTGCGATCGTACCGCGCGGGCCCGGGCGGCCGAGACCCCCGCCACGCGTGCCGCGCAGCGCGCGCGGGCGCAGGAACGGGTCACGGCGTATTATCAGGATCCCGAGCACCTGTCGGCCTATGCGCGTCGCTACAATGAGCGCTATCGGCCCTCGGTGCAGAAGTTGCGGCAGCAGCTGATGGCTAAAGCGGGGAACGAGGCGCTCTGCGATCTGGTCATGCAGGGCCTGGCCGACCGGCTGGACGATCACGCCCGCGCCGCCGACCTGGCGGACCTGATGCAGCGCCAGGGCCGCACCGCCCAGGCGATCCGCACCAAACTGCGCCAGCGGCAGTTTCCCACCGAGGTCATCGCGTGCTGCCTCCGGGACCTGACGGCTGACACCGGCAGCGTGCTGGCAGTCGACGCGGTGACTAGGAAGGTGCACCAGCTGCAACGACGCGGCCTGTCGCAACGCGCCATGCGCAGCCGCTTGATGGGTCAGGCCAGCGACGCCCCCGTGGTGCAGGCCGCCATGCTCCAGGCCCTGGGCGGGTCGGGCGACGCGCAGGCGCTCAGCCGGGCCCACGCCAAACTGAGCCGCAAGCACACTGGGCGCGAGCTGACCCAACGCCTGGTCGCCAAAGGATTCCGCTACGGCGAGGTGGTCGCGTTGTTGGCCGAGTTGCGGTCAGCAGCGGACTGACCCCAGACGCGTCGCTGGTCCAGCGCCGCCGCTGGGCGGCTCAATCCATCACGAAGCCGAGCTGGGGCGCCAGGTCGGTGCCGGGGGGATTGGCTAACTGAGCCTAAACCCTCGCCCACGCCTGCACGTGGACGACCGGCTGAGCTCAGGCCCCGTGCGGCTCACCCGCACCGCGGGCTCAAGCAGGTCGCAGGGGCTGCCGCCGATGGATGGCTTGCAGGATCAGCAGCACGCCCAGGCGCTTGTCCTTGGAGAGGTGCTGGAAGAGGTCGCGCAGGCCACCGACGCGCAGGTCCAGGGCCAGGCCACGGCCGCGAGCCAGGTGGTCCAGGGCTTCAAGGTCCTCGTTGTTGACGCGGTCGCGCATCCACGCGGTGATGGCGTCGGCGGCGCGGGACAGGTGCGTGCGCACCTGCCGATCGGTGAGCTGGAAGCGGGCGCTGAGGTCCTGCTGGCGCAGGCCCTCCATCAACCAGGCCTGCATCATGGTGACGCCCAGGGCCAGGCCGGGCGGCGCCTCTCGTGCGAAGCGGTCGTAGATCTGCCGGGCGTAATCCACCAAGCCCTGCAGCAGGGCCTCGCCCTCTTCAGCGGTGGGCGCGGCTAGGTCCTCGGCCGGCTCATGGGCGGTGGCCTCGGCTTTGCGGTCACGCAGGTGGTTGAAATAGGTGTGCCGGATTGCCGTTTTCAGGTAGGGCCGGAACGGGCGCTCGGGATTGTATTTGTGGATGATGCTGGTGTGCAGCTTGATGAGGATCTCGTGCGTGAGGTCCTCAAGGTCCTGCTCGGGGCAGCC
>JBBQTJ010000299.1:0-4374 GCA_038213315.1 Planctomycetota bacterium | reverse complement strand
CTCAACCGGCTGAAACCCCGGGGGGTGGACGCATGAGCTCCGGCGAGGCCAATCTGTCCCAGGATCCCGAACTGCTGGCGGCTTTCCTGGACGAGACTCAGGAATCCCTGGGCACCCTGGACAGCCTCTTCATCCAGTTGGAGGCCAATCCCGCTGACACCCAGACCGTCGAGGCGATCTTCCGGCCGGTGCACAGCCTGAAGGGCAACTCCGCGTTCTTTGGCTTCATGCAGGCGAAGCGTCTGGCGCATGTGATGGAGTCGGTCCTGGACGCGGTGCGCAAGGGCCGGCGGGCCTGCACCCACGACAGCATCGATCTGTTGCTGCAAGGCCTGGACGAACTGCGGGGCATGTTCGGCCGTATCCGTGCGAGCGGGACCGAGGTTACCGCCCAGGCCGACCTGGATGCGTTGGTATCCCGGCTGGAAGCGCACCTGTCCACCGGCGCGGCGCCCGGCCAGGGCGACGTGGTGCGCGACCTGGACCTGATCGCCGCGGCCCTGCCGTCGTCGGCCGCCGAGGCCCTCTCCGCCCTGGGGCGACTGCGGGCCCGCTTCGCGGTGGTGGGTGAACGGCACGACCTGGGTACGCCCATCGAGGCGATCCAGGCCCTGCTTGGCGGCTTCACCGCCGGCACCCTGGATGAGGAACGCAGCCGGCGGGTGAAGGCCGAGTTGCAGCGCGTGGCGACGGCGGCGGCCACGCCCGCAGGCGTCGCGTTGGCGACCGAACTGCTGGATGGCTACGACACCTTTGTCAGCGCCATGGGCTTCGACATCCTGCTGAAGCAGTACATTCAAGAACGGCTGCCCCGGGTGGCGGCGCCGGATTTCGCCTTTGCCCCGGCGCCGGCCACCAGCTCGGCCGCGCCAGCGGAGCTCAAGGCCGCTGCGCGCTCGGCCGAGGTAACCAAGGACGAGCACGCCCACGCGCCCCAAGCCCAGAAGTCGATGCGCGTGGCCGAAGCCACCATCGACACCTTCCTGCACTACGTCGGCGAACTGCTGGTGGTGGGCGACATGTTCGGGCACCTGCACACCCGCACCAAGGCGGTGAAGGGCGCGCCCGGCTTGGCGCGGGACCTGCGGCGGGCCAACGAGACCTTCGCCGAGTTGTCGAACCAGTTGCAGAAAAGCATCATGGCTATCCGCCGGGTGGCGATCAAACCCGCCCTGGCCAAGGTCCCGCGCCTGGTGCGGGACATCGCGCAGGCCAAGGGCAAGGACATCGTCGTCGAAGTCAGCGGCGAGCATCTGGAAGTCGACAAGAGCCTGATGGATCTGATCGACGCGCCATTGACCCACATGGTGCGCAACGCCGCCGACCACGGCGTCGAACTGCCCGATGATCGCGAGCGGGCGGGCAAGTCGCGCCAGGGACGCATCAAGGTCAGCGCGATCGAGACCGAGAGCGGCATGGTTCTGACCATCGAGGACGACGGCAAGGGCCTGGATCTAGAAGCGATCCGCCGCAAGGCCGAGAGCCTGGGCCTGGTGGCGGCCGGCGCGGCCCTGGCCGAACAGGACATCGTCAACTTCATCTTCGCCTCGGGGGTCAGCACCGCCAAAGAGGTCACCGAGATCAGCGGCCGTGGCGTGGGCATGGACGTGGTCAAGCGCGCCATCGACGACGCCGGCGGCCAAGTGTCGGTGAAGACCGAAGCCGGCAAGGGCAGCCGCTTCCAACTGCGCCTGCCCAAGGGCGTCACCACCCAGATCATGCCTGGCTACATGATCCGCGCCGGCGGCCGGGCCATGGTGCTGCCTCTCGACCGGGTGGTAGAGACCTTCCGCGTGCGTCGCGAGGAGCTCACCAGCATGGTCGGCGGCACCCGCTGCATCCAGCGCCGGGGCGAGATCATGCCGGTGCTGCACCTGGCCGGCGAGCTGGGCCTGGGCGAGGGCGAATGGGGCGCGCGCGGCCTGCCCCTGGTGATCGTCACTGCCAACCGCCGCCACGTCGCCCTGGCCGTCGATGCGGTGCTGGGCGTGCAGAAGGTGGTGGTGCGCCAAGTCGCTGGCCTACCCGCCGGCGCCGAAGTCTTCACCGGGGGCGCACTGCTGGGCGACGGCACCGTGGCCCTGGTGCTGGGCGTGGACCTGCTGGTGGCGGGCGATCGCAGCGCGGCGGCGCGCTGATGGAACGCACTCCTGTTGCCCGGCGAGATGGCCTTTTCGCGCGAACCCGCCGAGATCAGCACCCTGCTGGGCTCGTGCGTGGCGGTCTGCCTGTTCGAGCGCCGGCGCGGCTGGGGCGGCATGAACCACTACATGGTACCCAGCGCGATGTCGAGCGCGGGCATGAGCGCTGGCAAGTGCGGCGACCAGGCCATCCCAGCCCTGGTGCGCGTGGCGACCTTGGCTGGCGCAGCGCCCGCTGACCTGGAGGCCTGGATCTACGGTGGCGGCGCGGTGGTCGGCCACCTGGGCTCGGTGGCGGGCATGGACGTGGGCGCGCGCAACATCGCTCAGGCCCGCGCTTCGCTCCAGGCCCTGGGCGTGCCCCTGCGCAAGGCCGAGGTGGGCGGCAGCCGGGGCCGCAAGCTGGCCATGCTCACCGCCGATGGCAGCGTCGCGGTGCGCCTGATTGAAAACAGCGCCGACACCCAGGCCCGCGCCGACCTGCGTACCGAGTTGGCCACGCGCCGCATCCGCGTGCTGATCGTCGATGATTCTGCCACGGTGCGCGCACTGCTGCGCCGGGCCATCGAAGGCGCCGAAGACCTGGTGGTGGTGGGCGAGGCCGAAGATCCCTTCGTGGCCCGCACCATGATTCTTGAGCACGATCCCGACGTGCTGTGCCTGGACGTGATCATGCCCAACCTGGACGGGCTGTCATTCCTGAAGCGGCTGATGCAGTACAAGCCCATCCCGGTGGTGATCGTCTCGACCATCGCCAAACGCGGCTCCGAGATGCGCGCCAAGCTGGAGGCCGCCGGCGCGGTGGCGATTCTTGACAAGGAAGAGCTGGCCATCCACCAGGGCCTGGATCTGGCCCGCGCCGCGCTGCTGCCGCTGCTGCGCCGCGCTGCTGCCACCCCCGTCACTGCCCGCCCGGCGGCGTCATGACCGTCGTCCTCGACCACTTCGCCGAAGCGCTGGCCCTGACCGACTTGGCCGACGCCGCGGCCTGGCTGGGCCTGCGTCCGCTGGCGATCGCCTGCGGCCCCGCTGCCGCACCAGTCATCGGCCTGCTCGACCAACTGGCCGGAGTACCGCCCAACGAGCGCCTAGCCGCCCGCGCGCAGCTGGAGTCCCTGGCCCGCGACTTGGCCCGGCCCGAGCGTATCGTCGATGCCCAGGCCCTGGAAGAGTTCGTGGCCCGGCGCGGACGCATCGGCGACGAGCTGGTGACCCTAGTGCTGGAGCGCGAGCGCGACCAGGGCTGTACCGCGTGCGCCCAGGTGCGACGCCTGATCCACACCCTCAAGGGCGAGGCCGGCGTGCTTGGCCTGGATGGGCTGAGCGCGGTCTGCCACGCCTTCGAAGACGCCATCGCCGCCGGTGCGGACCTGGGCGCGGACGTCTTACTGCCCGCCGCCGAATGGATCGGCGACGAGGTGCGCCGCCTGGGCGGTGGCCCCGGGCCAGAGCACAGCGCTGACGAGCAGACCGGTCGCCTGGTCCGCCGCCGGCCGCCCCTGGGCGAGGTCCTCGCCACCCACGGCCTGGCCACGCCCGCCGCGGTGGCCGACGCCCTGGCGTGCCAGCGCAGCGCGGCTGGCCCCCCCAGCCGCCTGGGCGACCTTATGGTGGCCCGGGGCGTGCTGAGCCCGGCAGTGCGCGATCGGGCCTTGGCCCTGCAAGAGCGCGGCCGGGTGCGCCAGGTCGGTGTGGACGCAGACGTGCTGGCCGAGGCCGAGAACCTGTGCGCGTCTATGTCCGCCCAGGCGAACGCGCCGGCGGGATTGGACACCCTGCTCAGCCTGCTGCGCCGCCTGCGCCGCACCGAACTGAGCGCGGCGGGCGCACGTTTGGCGCGGGGCGCCGAGGCCCTGGGCCGGCGCTTGCGCAAACCGGTGGCGGTGACCGTGCAGGGCGCCGTCATCACGGTGGAGCGCGTGGTGGCCGACCGTCTTGAAGAGGCCCTGCTGCACTTGCTGCGTAACGCCATCGATCACGGCATCGAGGAGCCCGCAGCGCGCCAGGCCCTGGGCAAGCCGCTGCCGGCGCGCCTGAACCTCGACTTCAGCGTGCGCGGCGGGCGGCTGCTGGCGGCGGTGACCGATGACGGCCACGGCCTGGACCGGGCCGCCATTCTTGCCCGCGCGCGGTCCCGCGACTTGCTGCCCGCGGGCGCCGAGCCGGACGACGCTGGGCTGGCCGGCCTGATCCTATTGCCCGGGTTCTCCACCGCGGCCAGCACCACCGAGGT
>JBBQTJ010000298.1:0-4389 GCA_038213315.1 Planctomycetota bacterium | reverse complement strand
CGCTCCTGATAGATCCGCTTCTCGAGCTTGCGGGATTCGCGACGGCGCGTTTCGCTGGGCTTCTCGTAGTAGAGGTTCTTCTTGATCTCCTTGGTCAGACCTTCCTTCTCGCAGCGCTTCTTGAAGCGGCGGATGGTCTTTTCCAGGGGTTCACCGTTGCGCGCCTCGACACGAATCATGCGAATTCCTCGTTGGGGGTGGGAAACGTAGTAAGGCAGGAGCGGAAGGCAAGTGTCAGCTTGCCCAAGCGGTCCGCCCCCTGTTTCCGGATCATTCCCGAATCTCGACCACGGTCGGCGCACGGTCCGGCGGCGAGATGGTGCCAAACACCTCCTCGGCATTGTGGTTCTCAAAGCGGATGCAGCCGTTGGACTGCATCGCTCGCATCTTGCCGTCGGGGCCGGTGTAGCCATGCATGCCGATGCCGCCCTTGCCCAGCAGTTCGCTGTCGAAGGCTATCCACACGGGACCCAGAATGTTCTCGGGGTCGCCGTAGTTCAGCACCTTGTTGCTGACCGGATGGGTCCACTGGGGATGCCATTCGCGCAGCACGACCTTGGTCTTGCCCACCGGCGTGGGTGTTTCCCGTGCGCCGAGGGTGATCAGATAGCGGCGCACGAACAAGCCGGCGCAATAGAGGTCCACGCGGTACTCGCTCTTATCGATGTCGAGCTGGAAGCCGCCGCCCTCCTTCACCTTGATGACCTTGAGCCGCTCGCCGATCTTAAGATTGCTGTCGTCACGCGCCTTGCCGCGCAGGCGGTTGATCAGGTCCATGGACATGCCATAGCGCCGCGCGATCTGATCGGGACTTTCGCCGGCTGCGACCAGGTGCACCGCAAACAGGCCGACCGGATCGTCGACGATCGCGGCGCGGCTGAAGAACGCGATATCCGCCAGGGGCTTCAGGCGCGTATCGACTAGCTGCTGTTGATAGGCTTCGCTGCCCGGCACGGCATACAGGGCGCGCAGGATCTCGGCATAGCGCTGGTTCAGGCTGGTGCCCTGAGTGCTGGTGGCGGGATCGCCGCCCGCTGCGGCCCACGCCGCCTCGGCGGCGGCGATCTGCGCCTGCACCGCCGCCGGCGGCTCGGACACTGGCGGTGGCAGGGCCTCGCCCAGTCCCGCGCTGCTGCCCGGCCCGGCCTCGGCCGGCAGTGCCGGCGGCGCTGCGGCCTCGGCCGGCGCCATCTGCCGCCCCTTGTACCAATACCAGCCGCCGACGGCAGCGGCAGCGACGATGACCAGGATGATGAAGGAGCGCATGGCTGCGCACCATGCCCACGATGCTGACCGCTGCAACCTGCGGCGGGCCGGCGCCAGGAGCCTGGCGGGGATAGCGACCGAGGATGGCGCAGCGCAGCGTGTGGCAGGTCCAAGGCGGATGAATGGCCGAAGATGACAGCGCGATCTGACCATTCCGACTACGCAGCAGATGCCACACGAGCCAAAGCCAGCCGACCGAGTCTATCCCCGACAGGCTCGGCAGGCAGCGGCATCGACTTCCGCTCTTCCGGCCAAGGCGATGGCCGCTAGCCTCCCGCCCTCGCCCTGGAGTCTTCCGATGCCGACGTCCCGTGTCCTGGTGCCCGCCCTGTTCGCATTGGCCAGTGTTGCCGCTGCCGCCGACCTGCCGGAAAACCTGTCCTCAGGCGCGAATGGCAACCTGCCCCCTGGCTATCTGCCGACCAGCCCCGGCGGCTCCGAGACCAGCCCCGGCTCGCGCCTGGGGATCAATGGCAGCCGCACGGTCATGGTCCGCGGCCTGGTCGACCTTGATGCGCTGTCCCAGAACAACTACAATGATGGCAACGACGACCTGAGCGACCACCGCGGCTATGGCCTGATCCGCGCCGAATTAGGCATCAAGGTCAAGATGGACGAGAAGGTTTCGGCGGCGATCACCGTGGCCTTCTACGACGAGGCCGGAAAAACCACCGGCGAAATCGATCCGTCCCGCACCACCAAGGGCGGCACGGTGATGGACGACGCCTACATCGAGATGAAAGAGTTCCTGGGCTTTGAGCAGCTCGGCGTGCTGGCCGGACGTCAGCCCTTCGCCTGGAACCTGCGCGAACAGCACGGCGCTTTCCTGTACGACAGCCGCGCCAACGATCCTGCCGTGACCAGCTGGGACGGCGTCCGCCTCGGGTACGCCGGCCTGCTCGCCCCTGGCATTGATGTTGCGGGCTACGCCTACCGTCAACCGGATGACGCCACGCTCTTCGGCGCCGCGATTGACTGGAAGCCGGGTGGCGCCGGCGACAACCGCTGGTTCTTCACCGGCTCGGCCAACCTGGAGCGCAACGTCACCCTGCGCACCTTGCCCAAGAATGGCGACGGCACCTTTCAGACCGGCGATGAGTTGATCACGTACTACGCGGGCGGCGAAGTCGATTTCAGCACCCTCGATCTGTTCGGCGAGTTCGCCATGCAGCAAGGCGACCAGGGCAACGGCACCACCTTCGGCGGCTGGGGCGCCAGCGGCGGCGGCAACCTGCACTTCCAGCTGCCCCAGGAACTGATTCTGGGCGTGCAGTACGACTACCTGACCGGCGACCAGGACCAGACCGACAAGAAGAACAACGCCTTCATCAACAACTGGGAAGCGGTCAGCGACACCCTCATCGTCGAACACGAGAAGTACGGCGAACTGTCACGGTATGTACAGGGCAACCTGGAGGCCCTGAAGCTGAAGGCCGGCATCGCCTTCGATGAAAGCAACTCGTTCCGCGTCAATGGCATCTACGGCTTCTACCGCATGAATGAGAGCCTGGGCTCTGGCACTTCGTTCGGCCATGAAGCCGACCTGATCTTGACCTGGCAGTACACCTACAACGCCACCTTCAATCTGTTCGGGGCTGGCTTCATGCCCGGCGATGGCTTCAAAGATGTCGCCCCCGGCCAACCCGCCAGCACGGACCTGATCTACCTGGTGGGTCTCAACCTCGGCGTGGTGTTCTAGGCAAGTCTACGCCCGGGAGACACGGGCGTGCGTCACCCCAAAAAAAACAAACCCCCGGCCAGCTGGCCGGGGGTTTGTTCGTGTCCCCAGGAGCCTGTCGGAAATAGCCCGACAGGCTCCTAAGACAGAGCCGTTTCAGATCGTCGAGCTGGCCTGGGCCTCGCCCTCAAGGGCGTCGATCTCACCAGGGGTCAAAAGCCCCTTCTCAACCAGCAGGCTGATCATGCGCTCCTGCTTGCGGCGCAGCTTATCCAGGCTGGTGCCCAGGTCGCCGCCACGGGGGCGGTCGCCGGCGCCCATGCCGGCGCCGGCCGCTTCGAAGCGGGGCTGGCGGGGCGCGTGGTCCATAGGCCGCGTGCGGCTCTGGGCCTGCTCTTGGGGATAGCCCATGTCGCGATCGTCGTGGCCGTTGTGGCCATCATGGCCATCGTGGCCACCATCGGCCTGGGGCGGACGCGGCTCGGTCAGGGCGACGCCGACGGCCTTCATGCCCTTCTCGCCGACTTCCAGCTCATAGTTGACCTTCTCGCCGACCATCAGGTAGCGGAAGCCATCCATATTGATGTTGTTCTGGTGGACGAAGACATCTTCGCCGCCGTCATCGGGGGCGACGAAGCCATAGCCACGACGACGATCGAAACGCACAACGGTACCGGTAGGCACTGGATCACCTCATTTGGTTGAGCGGGCACGCACGTCGCGACACGCGAACGGTCATGGCCCTGGAACGATTGATGGAGAGTGGGGTCAACTTGGCTGATACGGACGTAGAGGCGCTGGGTGCAGGTTCGGGACCGCTCAGTTCGCCGAGTTATAAGGAAGCTTCCGAGTATTGCGCTCCGGAACGAGGTGCAAGGGGGAGGAAGCCTGCGCGTCGAGACCTGACCCACTGCCAGGGCTGGACGACGGGATCGCGAAGCCAGACTCGCCGCCCCATGCCCGACCCCCTCAGTCGTTTCGAAGGGAACCTGCGCTTCGCCGGCATCCCGGTCCCCGGCTGGCCCCACGATCCGGCCGCTCAACTGGCCGAGGTTCAGCGCCTGCTGGGCGGCATGGAAGCCACCCCCTACGGCCCGGCGACCGTGCTGATCAACCTCCCGCCCGCTGGCGAAGGGCCGCGCGCCTGGGACTGCACCGTCGGTACCGCCATCACCGGCATGGGCCGGGCCATGGGCAGCATGGTGGTCGAGGACTACCGCGGCCTGCACGCCCTGTCCCTGGCCCACAAGGGCCCGGTGCAGGACCTGCCCCTGACGTGGCGGATCCTCGCCGACCGGGCCCACGCCGACGGCCTGCGCCTGCGGCCGTATTGGCGCGTCAGCCTGCGCCAGCGCCGCCTAGCCGACGGCAACCTGCTGCCCGTCACCGAGGTGGCGGTGTTCCGAGAGCGGTAGGGTCTTGCACGAGCCTTCGCCCGGGCCCAC
>JBBQTJ010000297.1:0-4414 GCA_038213315.1 Planctomycetota bacterium | reverse complement strand
AAGAAGAACGTTGCCCGGGCCGTGCAGTGGCTGGTGGCCAATCAGCAGGCCGATGGCTCGTGGGGTCGCAACTACGAGAACGCCATCGTGGTGATGGCCCTGGCCGAGCTCGTCTCGATGACCAACGATCTCGCCCTGGCGCAGGTTACCCAGCGTGGCGTGGATGTCATCCTCGCCCGCCAGAACAAGGACCCGGCGGCGAAGGATCCCAAATATGCCGGACTGGGCTGGGACTACGAGGCCCCGGGCAGCCGCAATGACAGCTCGGTGACCGGCTGGAATGTCATGGCCTTGAAAAGCGCCATGTCCGCCGGTTTGAAGGTGGGCAACGCCCTGGGCGATACCAAGCATTGGCTCGACGGGGCCTGGAAGGCCACCAATCCCGATTGGCAGCGGCTTGATCCCTATGGCGTCAGCCGCTTCCCCTACACCTGGACCACCGGCACCGCCAGCGTCGACATCAGCGCCGGCCCCAGCATGGCAGGCAAGGACCTGGCCTGCGTCGGCGGCTTGGTCGCCGTCTTCCTTGGTCGCAAGGCCGGCGACCCCATGGTCGAGACTCTGACCAACTACGCCTACGCCAATCAGAAGCCCGCCGCCTGGCCGACCAATACCTACTACCTCTACTACAACACCCTGGCCATGTTCCAGGCTGGCGGCGACAAGTGGAAGGGCTGGGTCGAGATGCTGCGCACCGTGGTCGCCCCGGCCCAGCGCAAAGACGGCTGCCACAAAGGCAGCTGGGACTGGCAAGGCAGCCAGTTCCACGGCCACGACACCGGCCGCACCCTCAGCACCGCCTACGCCACCTTGGCGATGGAGAGTTTCTTCACCTGGCAGCGCATTGCCGCGGCGCAGTGACGACCAGGTCCGCAACGTCGACTTGCTTCCGCTGGTGGAAGCTCCGACATGGCCCAGCGCGCCCGTCGGCGCCACGGCGCTGGAGCTGCATCATGAGCGCTGCGAACAGGCCCAGTGACAGCAATCCGAGGCCCGTACCCGTGCCGCAGCCACCGCCTCCGCCATCGCTATCGCCACCACCACCGGCATCGTCGCGTCGAGGCTGAGGCTCAGGCCCTGGGCCCCCAGGGGTGAGCACGGTGACCGTCACCGGGGTGCCGGTGGCGCTGGCGGCATAGCGGTCGGTGATGACCACAATGAGCTGGTATGTACCGGGTGCGGAGAAGCGGGCGATAGTGGACTTTGCCGCGTTGGAGCGATCCGGAGTGAAGATCACGTGCGCAGGACCGCTGGCCATCCAGTTGTACATCAGCTCGGCTTCGCCCCCATCATCAGCGCCCAGGGCCATGGCTGCCACCGTGGTGCTCGAGACCGGGCCCGCCGCGGTCGGCTGGGTCACGATGGTGGGAAGAAGATTGCCGATGCTGACGTCCGCAGTCGCAGAATAGCTTCCCGACGTGGCGGTGATGAGGGCACTGCCGGAGGCCGACGTCGCCGCAAAGGCGCCGGCGCTGGTGATGCTGCCGCCACCGGTGATCGTCCAAGTCACGGGTCCCAGGAAGGGGCCGATCAATCCGCCGAACTGGTCGCGATTCTCGACCACGAAGGTGGCCGTGCCTCCTGGCGGCAGGGCGATGGCTGCTGGCGTGACGCGGATGCCGGAAGAGATCGGGAGCACGTCCACCGCGACCTCGCTAGTCGCGACAAGGCCATGGGGGTCGGTGATCTCCACCCGCAGGGTGTAGGGACCTGCCGCAGAAAAGGAGACAGAGGCACTCTTGGCAGCATTGGTCCCGTTCGGGGTGAAGACGGCCTCCGGCGAGGGAGCCACGGTGACCCACCGATAGGTAAGGGTGGCTTCGGCATCGTCGGGATCGGAGGCGATCACGCTGACCGTGGGCACCGTATCGCTGACCGGCGAAGGCACGATCTGGGCTGCGCGGTTCACCAGGGGCGGCACATCGAAGTGCACGGCGCTGGTGCCGGTCACCCCATCCAGAGTGGCGCGGATGGTGGCATCCCCGGTAGTGGCTGCGCCAGCGCCGTAGAGACCGGTAGTGGCATCAATCGAGCCCGGGCCCACCACCGTCCAGGTCGGCCCTGGTGACGGCGTGTACACGTTATCGAATTGATCCGCCACGCTGGTGGTGAAGGCGACCGACGAACCAGCGACTACGACAGAGGTATAGGGCGAGACCGTGATCGTGGGCACTTGCGGAACAGCGATGATCACACCCGCACTTTCAACGCTCAGACCGAAGGCATCTGCGATGGTGACGGCAAAGGTGTAGGACCCGGGGGCATGCAGGACGGCGTTCATCGCCTTGGTCCCATTGCCGCCATTGCCGGGGAAGGTGACGGCCGAGGGCGTCGGAGCCACCGTCCTCCACGTATACGTCAGACCGGCCTCCCCCCCGTCATCGACACCCAAGGCACTGAGATTGACGCCGGTTCCATTGGCGATCAGCAGGGCCACTGGCTGGACCACCAGGCTGGGTGGACCGTTCGCCAACACGAGACTTCCGGTTCCGGGGATGCCATTGGCGAGAGCCGTCATGGTATACGGCCCACCCGGCGTCCCAGCGGTGGTCATCAGGCCGGATCCGTCGATGGTTCCCCCGCCAGATGTGCTCCAGGTGAATCTGGGCTGGGTCGTGAGCGCGGCATTGAACTGGTCCCTGGCGATGGCCTGGAAGGCCACGTGGGTGCCTGGCTGGACGGTGGTGGCCGAAGGCGCGACGGTAGTTGAGGTATGGGTCTGGAGGACCTCGACCGCGATGGTCTGAGAGGAACTTCCTCCGGACGGATTGGTGGCGATCAGCGTGAGATAGTAGGTGCCGGCGACGGTAAAGGTGGCCGTGGCCTGCCCGGGGCCGCCAGAACTGAGCGTCGGGACGGCGGGTCCGCTGTGCGACCAGCCGTAGGTCAGGGCGGACATGCCAGCAGGATCGCTCACCGCCCAGGTGAGGCTGGTGGAGTTCGCGGTCACCGGCAGCGGCGTCGCATTAAGAGCAGTGATGGCGGGGGCGTCAGCGCTGATAGAGATACTAGCACTGGTGCTGCGGCCGCCGTGGCTGGCGGTCACCGTGGCGTTGCCAGCGGCATTGGCGGTATAGACGCCATCAGCGGTGATGTTGCCTGGCCCGCTGCGCGACCAGGTGAAGCCCGGCTGGCTGACCAAAGGCATGCCGAACTGGTCGAGTTCTCGCGCCGAAAAGGTCTGACTTCCGCCGGCTCCGATGGTGATGCTGGCAGGCATGATGGCGATGCTGGTCGGGACGCTCTGCACGGTCACGCTGACCTCGCTGCTGCGGGTCGGCCAAGCGGGATCGTCGCTGAACCGCACTGCCACGGCAAAACGATAAGCCCCGGTGCGGGTGAAGGTCGCCGTGGTGGTGGCGGCGGTGGCGGTGCCATTGGCAGAGAAAGAGACCTCGCCGCGCGCAGGTGCTTCAAGCACGGACCACGTGTACGTCAGCCCCGCGCCCGAACCAAGGAAGGTAGCGGCGGCCGAGAGGGCGACCGACGTCCCCGTGACGGTGCTGGTGCTGGCCGTGGCCGGGGCGCTGAAGGATGGCACCGGGGAGAAGCGCACAGCATCCGCCCGGGCATAGTTGTCCGGAGCTCCGGCTATGGTCACGCTCCCTGCCAGCCCGCGCGCGAAGGGGTAGACGCCCAGGCGAAACCAGGAGCCGGTGTTGATCCGCTGGTCCACCGGCACGGTCGTCGCGCCAAGGCTGGAGGTCACCGTGACCGGCACGCGGGCACTGGCCAAGTTGGCGCCGATGTGGGGATACCAGAGTTCGACCGCATAATCAGCGCTGTACAGCAGGTGGGGCCGATAGGTGGCGCTCGCGCCCAGGGATCCCGCATTGGCGGTGAGGCAATTCGGGCCATAGATATCGGAGAGGAATCGCGCGCCAAAGTCGTTCCAGCCCGTGGCAGTGAAGCGGTCGGTGGTGATGCTGATGGGGAAGACGTTGGGCTGGTCGCTGGATGCGCCATTGTCGATGACGGTCTGCTGGCGCGGCAGCTCACGATTGAAGGCCAAGTGGTCGATGCTGGCGGTTCCGGCATCGACGATCACCCGTAGCGTGCGGCGCCCCTCGGTCAGGTTGACGCCGGGAACGGTAATGGACTGGAAGGTGCTCGGTCCCCCGGTGGCCGGAATAGTGACGGGACCGGTGATATTGGTACCATCTGCGGTCAGGCGCAGGGCGGCGCCGGCGCTGCTCGCGACCCGCAACACCAGGTCGTGGCTGCCGCTCAGGGCCACATCGCTGGTATAGGCGACCCACTCGCCGGCTGAGACTTCGATAGAGATGGTGGCGCCGCTCTGAGAGACCTCGACCGGATCGTCGACGGGGGCATTGGCAATTTGGAGCGGGCCATCGGATCCCGACCTGGACCAGCGCGGCAGGGTGCGCTGGCGGTAGGCGCTCGTGCCCTGATT
>JBBQTJ010000296.1:0-4419 GCA_038213315.1 Planctomycetota bacterium | reverse complement strand
CCCAAGGCCACGCGCTCGCTCTGCACATACGGGCCACGGTCGCCGCCCACGTCCGGACCCTCGTCATAGCGCAGGCCCAGCCAGCCCAGGCTGTCGTAGATGGCCTGGGCGCTGGCCGCGGTGCAGCGCGCCCGGTCGGTGTCCTCGATGCGCAGGATGAACTGTCCGCCATGTCGCTTGGCGAAGCAGTAGTTGAGGAGGCCGATGTAGGCGGTGCCCACATGGGGCTCGCCGGTCGGAGAAGGGGCGATGCGGACGCGGACGGTCATGGGGCGGGGATCCTCAGGCCGTGGCCGTCTGCGCAATCCCGCAGCAGGCGCGGCCAGCGCCGCGAAACCAGCCCTCGTTGTGTTTCAGCCTGCGCTTGTCGACCATTGACCCCCCTTCCTGGCCTGCCCACCATGGTCGACAATGGTCACCTTCATCGGCGATGTGCATGGCTGGTCGGATCGGCTGGAAAAGGTCGTACTCCAGGCCGAGGGTCCCCTGGTGTTCATGGGCGATCTGATTGATCGAGGCCCGGATGCGCCCGGCGTGTTGCGGCGGGTCTATGAATTGTGCCAGCAGGGCCGGGCCACCTGCCTGATGGGCAATCACGAATACGCCATGCTGCGAGCCATTGGCGTGCCCGCCCAGGGCCTCGCGGCGGATCCGGCCTACTTCCTGGCCTGGGCCAACCATTTCGGTGGGGCCGCCGTGCTGGAGGCCTATCGCACGGACTGCCCGGATGGCCTGCGCGAACGGCTGGGATCCCTGGCTACTTGGCTGGCCGAGTTGCCGTGGGTGCTGGAGGGTGACGTTGGCCCGCGCCATTGGGTCGCGGTGCATGCTGGGCTGGAAGGCGTCACGCCGTTGCAGGTCCAGCTTGAGGCTTTGCGCTCAGGCTGGCGGGCTCCGGATCCGACGCCCTTGCCGCTGTTCGCCAAAGACCGCCAGTTCACCGTACCACCCGACTTGCCGGCACACTGGACCATCGTCAGCGGCCACACGCCGATGCTGACCCCCTTCATCAGTCAGCAACGCGTGCTGTGCGATACCAGTGGTGGCGCTCGGCATCGTCGTCTGTCGGGCGTGATCTGGCCCGAGGGCCGCACCGTCACGTCCTGAAAGAGCGCAGCCGGCTGGGGGCCGCACTCAGGTGATAGCGATCAACGCCACACCAGGCGCTGCTCCCAGGCCGGATCACGGCCGGCCTGGACCGCATCCATGGCGCGGTTGGTGAGGGCATCGGCGGCCTCGTTGCCGGGGTCGCCGGCGTGGCCCTTCACCCATTTCCAATCGATCTCGAAGCGGGCCGCCACCGCGTCCAGCTCTTTGAGCAGGTCGACATTTTTCAGCGGTCCGTCCGCCTTCTTCCAGCCGCGCCGCTTCCAGCCGGCCATCCATTCGGTGGCGGATTTGATGACGTACTGACTGTCGCTGTACAGGGCCACGGTCAGGCCGG
This sequence comes from Planctomycetota bacterium, assembly GCA_038213315.1. Lineage (GTDB taxonomy): Bacteria > Planctomycetota > UBA11346 > UBA11346 > UBA11346 > JBBQTJ01. The sequence goes on along the minus strand of JBBQTJ010000296.1, from coordinate 2,975 downwards.
GCTTTTTCATCGACTTCAATCCGTTGATTGCCGCCGACAACTCCATGCGGTTGTTGGTGGTCTCGCGCTCGCCGCCGCAGCGTTCCAGGGCATTGCCAGTGATTGGATTGATAGCCAGGAAACCCCAGCCGCCGGGGCCAGGATTGCCACGGCAACCGCCGTCGGTGTAGAGGATGACGTCGGACATGGGACTTCAGGTCGCGGGGTCGCGGGGTCGTGGGGTCGCGGGGTCGTGGGATCGCAGGGGCGCGGGGTCGTCGTCGACGGGGGTGTCACGATAACCAGTCCGAAAAGCGTCGGCGAAGGCGGTGAAGCGGCCTTGGCGGATCGCGGCACGGCAGCGGGCCATCAGGCGACGGTAGTACGCGAGATTATGCAGGGACAGCAACTGGCCGCCCAAGTGCTCGCCGGATTTCATCAGGTGGTTGATGTAGGCGCGGCTGACGCGGCTCGCCTGGCTGGGGGTGGCAGCGTCCAGGGGCGCGGGATCAGCGGCGTACTCGGCGCGTTTTATCCGCAGCGGGCCGGTGTCCGTATAGGCGACGCCATGGCGGCCCATGCGCGTGGGCAGTACGCAGTCGAACTGGTCGATGCCCCGGGCGATGGCCTCGATCAGGTCCAAGGGGGTACCGACGCCCATCAGGTAGCGCGCCCGATCGGCCGGCAGGGCACCCACGCACCAGTCCAGGACGCGCAGACGTTCGGCTGCGCTTTCGCCCACCGCCAGCCCGCCCAGCGCGTAGCCGGGCAGGTCATGGCGCAGCGCGTCGCGCAGGCTGGCGAGGCGCAGATCCTGGTGGAGGCCGCCCTGGACGATGCCGTACAAGGCCTGCTGCGCGGCTCCGCCCACCGGACCCGCGGCCCGCCAGGCGGACACCGAGCGTTCGAGCCACATGGCCGTGCGCCGGTTGCAGGCCTCGACCTCGCTGCGCGGCGCGTCGGCCGCCGGACACTCATCGAAGGCCATGATGATGTCCGCGCCCAGCAGACGCTGGATGCGGATGGACTCTTCGGGCGTCAGCAGCAGCAGTCCGCCATCAAGGTGATTGCGGAAGCTGACGCCCTCGTCGCTGATGGTGCGCTGCTTGGCCAGGCTGAAGACCTGATAGCCACCGGAATCAGTGAGCATCGGTCCGCGCCACCCGGTGAAGGCATGCAGACCGCCCAGGGCCCGAACCGCTTCCGGCCCTGGGCGCAACGCGAGGTGGTAGGTGTTGCCGAGAATCACGCCCTGGCCGAGTTCCTCCGCCTGCTGCACCGTGACACCCTTCAGGCCGCCCAGGGTCGCCACCGCCATGAAGCAGGGCGTGGGCACCTCGCCATGGGGCGTGCGCAAAGTGCCCGCCCGGGCCGCGCCATCCTGGGCGACCATGGTCCACGTCACCGGCTGGCTCATCCGCGCCCCAAGCGCAGCTGGGCCGCTATCCCCGGAAGGGCTCACCATTTCTGCACGAGCTCCAAACGAGGTCCGTAGAATCGCTGTAAAATCGCCGCCGCCGCCATGCCGTCGGTGGCCAGCTGCCAGGCGCTGATCTGGCTCATGCCCACGCCGTGGCCGAAGCCATAGCAGGTGATCTGATAGGCTTTTTTCCTATCCGCGGTATCGATCTTGCGCGGGCTGTCATCGCTCCACAGGGTGGAGCGGATGCGGCTTGGGCCCATCAGCATGCGGAAATCATGGCCGCTGATGCGCAACGGATCACCCATGGTGTGCCAGATCTCGACGGTCTTCACCCGGGTCGAACGCGCGTCGCGCTCGGCGACGCGGATCTGATTGATGTGGCCGACCTGAAGGTCCTTGGCTTTGAAGAAATTCGCCAAGCGGCTGCGCAATTCATCGCTTTTCAGCACCTCGGTGGTGGTCCAATGGCTATTCATCTGGCCCAAAGCCTGGGCCGCGGGCAGACATTGGTCGTCCCGCTGGGGCAGCATCATGGTCGACAGGCTGGTGCGACCCAGGGCATCCTTGGCCCCCGGCAGGACGTTGTCGATCGCCTCGGTGCTGCCGCCCGACGAGGCGCAGAACAGGGGCGCGAAGGGCACGCCATCCACCGCGGTGATCAGCCCGCGGGTCGACTGCACCGCCCGCAGGACCATCGCATTGCCGATGCCGGCCCCCCGGTATTCCTGGTCATCCAGGCTGTCCATCAAGTCGAAGGGCAGCGGCTTGCCCTGCTTGCGATGCAGGTTCTCGGTGCGCTTGGCGAAGGCCACGCCGCGGCTGGCGATGGCTTGGGCCTTGAGTGCTTCCAAGGGGTAGCTGGGCGGCATCTCGACCGCGACCACTCCTTCGACATAGGCTTCGGTGGGCAGGCAGTTGATCGCCACCAGGTCCTTGGGGCTGTTCCACACCACTTCGATCTGGCCGCGATAACGATAGGTGCTGGGCAGGGCGAAGACCGCGCCGCCATCCGCCGCCTCATACGACGAGGGATCGCGCAGGGCCGGATGGCTGGCGTCCACCCCCGAGCGCGGGTCGAAATCCGGCGTAGCCGTCGCTTCGGGCCGGGTGCTGCGCGGCACCACGCGCACCACGGACACGGCCCAATTGTGCTGCTTGCCCCATTCCGGACTGGACAGCACCATGCCATCGGTGCCGTCGGGCTCGATGCGCAGATACGAGCCCGCGCGGACGGTCAGGCGATGCTCGTCCTGATCGGGAAAGCTGGGCGTCACCACCTCGACGGGTTGCAGCACCGCGATGTCCAGGCGCTCCCAGGTGCGCAGGGGCTGGCCATAATCGCGGACCTCCGCCGGCCGATTGGTGATCAGCACGCGCACCCCCGGCTCGGGGCCGGCGCCCATGGTGACCCGGCCGAAACCGCCCTGCCGCTCGTCATGCATCAGGCCGCGCACCAGGGCGATGCTGAACCAGCTCAGCAGACCGATCAGCACCACGGTGCGCACAAGGTGATTGATGGTGTCGCCAGTCATGGGCGGCCACGGTACGCGGCCAGCCCGGCGGCGTCCAGCGG
>JBBQTJ010000295.1:0-4493 GCA_038213315.1 Planctomycetota bacterium | reverse complement strand
ACCGGCGACGGCACCGGCATCGTGCACATCGCCCCGGCCTATGGCGAAGACGACTATCGCGTCGCCCGCGCCAGCGGCATCATCGCGCCTCCGGCGACCATGCACATGAATGTTGCCGACCTGAAAGCGGCCATGGCCGGCGCCAAGCCCTCCAGCAATGCCCCCGACCTGGGCGACCTCTTGGACGAACAGGCGTCGTTCCTGCCCAGCGTCAGCGAATACGCCGGCCGCTTCTGCAAGGACTGCGACAAAGACATCATCAAGCGCCTGAAGGACGAGGGCAAGCTGGTCCATCAGGCCACGTTGGTGCACAGCTATCCCTTCTGCGAGCGCACCGACACGCCGCTGATCTACCGCGCCATCGAGGCCTGGTACGTGCGCGTCGAGGACCTGCGCGAGGAACTGGTAGCCAACAACGCCCAGATCCGCTGGGTGCCTGAAGCGGTGGGCAGCAATCGCTTCGGCAATTGGCTGAAGGAAGCCAAAGACTGGAACATCAGCCGCAACCGCTTCTGGGGCTCCTGCATCCCGGTATGGATCAACACCGTTGACGCCAACGACATGATCTGCGTCGGTTCGGTGGCCGAGCTGGAGCAGCTCTCCGGGCAGACCGTCACGGACCTGCATAAGCACCACCTGGACCGCATTGAGATCGTCAAAGATGGGAAGACCTACCGACGCACCCCTGAAGTGCTCGACTGCTGGTTCGAATCCGGCGCCATGCCCTATGGCCAGCAGCACTATCCCTTCGAGAACAAGGCTGCCTTCGAGGCCAATTTCCCGGCGCAATTCATCGCCGAAGGCCTGGATCAGACTCGCGGCTGGTTCTATACCCTGCTGGTCCTCTCGACTGCGCTTTTCAAGAAACCGGCCTTCCGCAATGTCGTCGTCAACGGCCTGATCCTGGCAGAAGACGGTGCCAAGATGTCGAAGTCCAAGCAAAACTATCCCGACCCGAATCTGGTCTTGAACCAGTACGGCGCCGACGCCCTACGTGCGTATCTGATCGACAGCCCAGTGGTGCGGGCCGAGCCGTTGCGCTTCAGCGAAAGTGGTCTGCGCGAGATCGTGCGCACCGTGGTACTGCCCTATTGGAATGCCCTGTCATTTTTCACCACCTATGCCGCGGTGGACGGCTTTGACCCGCGCACCTGGCAGGCGCGGGCGGTGGCCGAGCGCCGGCCCATCGACCGCTGGATCTTGTCGGTCATGCAGTCGCTGATCCAGACGGTGAATGTCGAAATGGAAGGCTACCGTCTCTACAGCGTGGTGCCGCGCCTAGTCACCTTCATCGATCAGCTCACCAACGTCTACATCCGCTCGAACCGCAAACGCTTCTGGAAGAGCGACGACCGCCTCGATCAGACCGACGCTTACCAGACCCTTTATACGGTGCTGACCACCTTCAACACGGTGCTGGCCCCCTTCATGCCCTTCATCACCGAGGAAGTGCACCAGCGCCTGGTCCTGCCAGTGGACCCTACCGCGCCGGCCTGCGTTCATTGGTGCGACTATCCGCGGGTCGACCCCACTTTGATCGACACGCAGCTGGAAGCCGACATCGCCATCGGACTGACCGTGCTGAACCTGGGCCGCAAGCTGCGCGACGATCACAAGCTAAAGGTGCGCCAGCCCCTGTCCTGCCTGACCGTGGTCAGCCGCGAGGCGGGGGTGCGCAGCGCCATCGAGCGCTTTAAGGTCGCGGTGATGGATGAGCTGAACGTCAAGACGGTGTCACTGTCCAGCGATGAGGCCGCCTTTTGTACCATCGCGGTGAAGCCCAACTTCAAGGAATTGCGCCGCGTCGGCGCCAAACTGAAGGAGATTCAGCCGGTGCTGTCGGGCTGGGGCCACGCGGAAGTCACCCTGCTGGAATCCGGTGCCACCATCGCTGTCGCTGGCGAAGAGCTGTCGCTGAAGGATGTGCTGCTGCAACGCACCCCGGTGGCCGGCGCCGTGGTCGCCAGCGACGGCCCAGTGACCGTGGCATTGGATACCACCCTGACCCCTGCGCTGGAAAGCGAGGGTCTGGCCCGGGAGTTCATCTCGCTGCTCCAGCAGGGGCGCAAGGACGCCGGCCTGGAGGTCTCCGACCGCATCCGCGTCACCTGGCACAGCGACGACGCCAACGTGCAAGATGCCCTGCGCACCCACGCCCGCACCATCGCCGACGAGGTCCTCGCCACGGCCTTCGTCGCCATGGCGGGTGGCACAGCGGCCGAGCTGAATGGGCGCACGGTGCAATGGAGTCTGGCCAAAGCGTGAGCGGGTCGAAGGCCTGCACATCAACAAGAACAAGAGCCACCGAGGCGCAAAAGAGTCGAAGTGGCTGATCAGGGCAGCGGTTCGTCCGGCTTGGTCAGGTCCGCCGAGCCCGCATCATACCCGGGGCCCGCGCGGTCGCCGAAGGTGCGATAATGGAACTGCCCCAGCATGCCCCAGAGCATGCGGATATCATGAGAGCTCAGCGGCAGATGGTTGAGCAGGCGGTGTAGGCGCGGCGCGAAATGCTCTGCCGAGGTCCGGCGGAAGAAGTTGAAACGCTCAAGGGTGTGCTGCCAGTAGGTGAACAGGCGCTCGACCTCGCCACGAGTCGCGGAGGCCTCGACGGGGACGTTCGTCCGCGACACGCCGTGGCTGGCGATCAGGTACATGATGATCGCGACCGCATGACTGAGATTGTAGCTGAAGATATCGCCGAAGGAGTGCAGCCGCACATACGCCTGGCAGCACTCCAGCTCGGCTTCGGTCAGGCCGTCGGCCTCGTTGCCGAAGACCACGGCCCAGCGCGCCGCCGACCGCGCGGTCAGCAGGGCCGGGATCTCTTCAGGCAGCATGGGCACCCCGGCCTCGGTCTCGCGGATGCGCGCCGAGGTGCCGATCACCAGGCCGCAATCTGCCACCGCCGAGGCCAAATCCGGAAAGACCGGGGCCGCCAGCAGGAAATCCTTGGCATGCACCGCAAACTTCCGGGCCTCCTCCACATCGACGCCGCACAGCGGCGAGACCAGGCGTAGCTCGGTGATGCCCAAATTGCCGCACAGCCGGGCGATCATGCCCAGGTTCACCGGCCCCTGGGTGCGGACGAGGACCAGAGTGACGCCGGTCAGGTGGAGCGGAGCGGGGGATGGACGAGGGCTGGCCATGGTGGGGACATCATTACCAATGTGCGCGGCCCAGCCTAGCCGCAACCATCAGCGCCAGCTGCCATAAAAAGGTACAACCCTGGCGGATGCCAGGGTTGTACGTGGTACTCCCAACGAGATTCGAACTCGTGTCGCCGGAATGAAAATCCGGTGTCCTAGGCCTCTAGACGATGGGAGCGTACCTGAGGCGGGCGGCATGATGATGGGGTTTGCCGATTAGTCCAGAGTGCAGACATCGGGGAGGTGTCGCCACGCCCCGTCCAGGTCCAAACCGAAGCCGACCACGAAGCGGTCGGGGATGGTGAACCCGGTCAGATCCGCCGCCGGCAGCCCGCCGGGCACCCGCCGCGACGGCTTGTCCAAGAGGATGCAGGTCAGCACCGTGCTGGCTCCCGCCACGCGGGCCGCCGCCACCGCCGCCGACAGCGTCAGTCCCGAATCGATGATGTCGTCCACCACCACCACCAGACGCCCAGTAAAATCAGGAAGATCGTCCAAGGTCACCGTGCCGGTGCTGGACGTGCCCCGGTAGCTGGACGCCTTGCGGAAGGCCAACCGCAGGCCCGGCAGAGGCAGGTGCCGCACCAGATCGGCGGCAAACAGGAAGGCCCCGTCCATCAGCACCAGGAAAGTGACGTCCCTGCCGACCAGGCGTGGCAGCAGTTCCGCCCCCAAGGCGGCAATGCGCTCCGCCACAGCGGCCGCGGGGATGAGAGGCGTGGGCGACATGCCGCAGCGTGAGGGGCCGACCGGGCCGGGTCAACCGCCGTCACGTGAGGGCGGCCGTGGACGCGCTCAGCACGGCTGCCGCAGTGTACCAGAAGCGGCTCTCACGGCCCTGGTTGGCTTCCGAGTAGATCCGGCTAAGCAGCAAATGGCGCGCTGCCTACGATGATCGGGATCAGGGAAAATCCCTTCAACCGCGCCGCTACCTGCGCTTGGCGCTGGTCGGAACGCCCATGGACGTGCCTGATCCTTTTACCCTCTTGGGTTTCCAAGAGATGGCCGTCCTGAGTTAAGAAGCGTTTGTGATCCGCAATTGAGCGTGGGGGCAAGCGCGGATGTCACGCCGCCGCGTCATCCCGCCCGCGCACGAACAGCGCGCAGGTATGCCGCAACCGCGCCATCCCCCGCGCCGCTGCGTCCAGCACCCGGCCGGCGTGGTGGCCCACCGCCACGCCAAGGAACTGGCGCCAGCCGGCCATGGTGGCGATCCAATCCTCCACCCGCAGGTCCAGACGGGCAAGGATCGGGGCCAACTCTGCCGGGATCGCACCGCGCTTGCCCGCGCGCAGCCAACGGCCGGTGCGGTCCACCAGGGTCAGGTAGTCGTCCACGCTACACGCC
>JBBQTJ010000294.1:0-4497 GCA_038213315.1 Planctomycetota bacterium | reverse complement strand
GTGATCGATGCGATTTTCGCCCCAATCAGCGACTCCGGCAGCCAATAATTCCGACAATACCTCGGGGCCTTGCGACTTGGTCACGGCGATCAGGCGTACCGCGTCGGGATCACGCCCGGCCTGGCGGGCAGCCTCCGCGATGCGGCTTCTCACTTCAGTGACGCGCTGGGTAATGCTCACGGTGGCGGAGTCTGGCCCTCCTCTGACTCCTCGCCAGCCCCCTCTAGGGTGAGCAATTTTTCCGCGGTCAGGTATTCCCGCCAAGCAGCCACGGCGGTGCCACGTTTGGTGGCGTCGGCGCCCGAGTCATAGCCGATGTCGAGCTTGCCGGTGATGCGCTTCAGCAGGCTGTCACTACGCATGCGCACGATGGCAGCGGGGTTGTCCAGGCCGGTGAACAAGACGGGGATCGCCGGTATACCGGTCGATTCCAGCTCCCGCTGGGCGTCGGTGGCGACCGTACCAGTGACGCTACCGAGATCCTTCACCAGTTGCCCGAGACGATCAGCCGGACCTGCCTGGGCCGCGACAGCCAAGTGGGCGTCTTTGGAGATCGGCCATTTGTACGTGGTGTTATTCTCCTTCCACCACCTGTCGAGCAGGTCGACCCGCTTGCCACGGGCCGTCTTGTCCATCCCTGGTGCGATGCCCCAATCATTGCCAGTGAGCTGCTGGACCAGTTGCATGGCCCGGGTCCGTGCCGCGACGTCCTCGGAGCGCAGCACCTTGGCCAGGAGCGGCAAAATCCCCGGATCCTGATAAGGAATCAGGGCACGGGCCGCTTCGACGGCAGCGGGCAAGTCGTTGCTCTTGAGCTGGGCTTGGAAGATCACTTGGTCGGAAATGGCGTAATTGCGATCCCACCAGGCGGTGGCCTTCTCAGGGGTGATTTGCTCCTGCGGGATGGCCGTGATCAAGGACAGAGACATGGCCGCGGTATCTTTGACCTCGGGGCTGGCATTCCCGAGCAACTCAATCAAGCGCGGGGTGGACCGCTTGTCGCGATAGATGCCCATCAACGAGGCGAAGGTGGCCAAGTCGTCCGCATCCGTGACCCCCTCGCTGCCCTTGACCAGAAATGGCAGCAGGGCCAGGGCATACCCGCGGTCCTTGGGACTCGCGGTGTGGCCCGGGGGAGGATTGCGGCCGGGTTGCAGCAATTTCATGGCGGCGATCGAGCCGCCATACACGTCGCCGAAAGTGGGTGACAGCATGGCCTGGCAGAGTCGGGGGATGCCCGAGGTGATCAGATCATCCTTGAGGATGGTGTTGATGGCCGCGTCCATTTCGTCGCTGTCATTGCGGATACGGGGCAGTTTGTCGACATAGGTGGTCACGAAGGGGTTGTCGGGGTTGGGATCCTTCATCACCGTCAGGTCCCATTGGACCTCGGCAGCCGTGGGGCCCTTGGCGCCAGCCGCCCCGGCCGCTTGCGTGGTGGCTGTCGGCGTCTTGGACTTGTCGACGAATTTCTCAGAGAACCAGCGGTTGCCGACCTTGACCTCGCCCCGGGCCTTGCGGGCCCCGGAATGGTCAGGGTCCAGCTTGATGGTCTGGGTGTAGTACTGGGCCGCCTTGGTCGGTTGATTATTGTCGGCGCACCATTGGGCCAGGAGGAAGACCTGGCCAGCGTCGGTCAGATCGATGGCCTTGAGTTTGTCTTCGAGAGTTTCCGCCCCCCAGGCGAGGGCTCCGGAGGCGAGAAGGCTGAGGGCCAGCGAGGCGAGGGTGCGGGGAAGGGTCATGGCTATTGATAAGAACGTCCAACAACGCCCAAAGGAGTGTACTGAATGACCCCTGCCGGTGGGGGCGTGTCATCCGCGAAGGGCCATGGGGCTTCACCTGCGGCAATGGGGCTTCACCTGCGGCAGGGCCCCGGCCTGAGCAGTTATGCCCGTTCTACATAGGCCCCCCTGCTACCGGGAATGGTTTGTGCGGCTCTTCGCCGGGTGTAGCGTCCTGGCCTCACGAGGATTCCATGCCCATTCCGTATGTCATCGAGAAGGACTCACGCGGCGAACGCACGTACGACATCTACAGTCGTCTGCTTAAAGACCGCATCATCTTCCTGGGCGAGCCGATTGACGACTTCGTCTCGAACGTGGTGGTCGCTCAGCTGCTGTTCCTGCAGAGCCAGAAGCGCGATGCGGACATCCTGCTGTACATCAACAGCCCCGGCGGTTCGGTTTCGGCCGGCTTCGCCATCTTTGATACCATGCAGTACCTCACCTGCGATGTGCAGACGGTGTGCATCGGTCAGGCGGCCAGCATGGGCGCCTTCCTGCTTGCTGCCGGCACCAAGGGCAAGCGCTTCGCGCTGCCCCACAGCCGCATCATGATCCACCAGCCCATGGGCGGTGCCCAGGGCCAGGCCTCGGACATCGAGTTGCAGGCCCGTGAGCTGCTGCGGTTGAAGAAAGAGCTAACCCGCATTCTCGCTGACAAGACTAGTCAGACGCCCGAAAAGGTGGCCAAGGACAGCGAGCGCGACCACTACATGAGCGCCGAAGAGGCCTGTACCTACGGCATCATCGACAAGGTCGTGACCAAGCCGGCGGCCACCTGAGCACCAGAACGCGGAGACCCACCATGGCGACCAAATCGAAACGCGGCGGGGAGGGCGACGGACACGTCGACCATTGCAGCTTCTGCGGCCGGTCCTCCAGCCAGGTGGATCGGCTGATCGCCGGTCCGCCGGACATTTTCATCTGCAATGAGTGCGTCGAGGTCTGCGGCACTCTACTACGCGACCAGGGCAAGAAGAAGGTCGGCGGCGAGGCCACGATCCCGCCGCGACTAGGCAAACTGCTCACGCCCAGCGAGATCAAAGCCCACCTGGACCAGCACATCATCGGCCAAGAGCACGCCAAGCGCGTGATCGCGGTGGCGGTCTACAACCACTACAAGCGACTGCGGCACAACCAGGCTGGTGGTGGCGTCGAGATCGAGAAATCGAACATCTTGTTGCTCGGCCCCACTGGCTGCGGCAAGACGGCCATTGCCCGCTGCCTGGCCAAGCTGCTCAACGTCCCCTTTGCCATCGGCGATGCGACCACCCTCACCGAGGCTGGTTACGTGGGTGAAGACGTCGAGAACCTCATTCTGCGCTTGCTGCAAAATGCCGATTTTGATGTGCCCCGGGCCGAGATGGGCATCGTCTACATTGACGAGATCGACAAGATCGCGCGTAGCTCCGGCAATGTCTCGATCACCCGCGATGTCTCGGGTGAAGGCGTGCAGCAGGCGCTGCTGAAGCTCATCGAAGGCACCCAGGCCAATGTGCCACCCGGCGGCGGCCGCAAGCACCCCGAGCAGAAGTACATCCAGGTCAATACCGAGAACGTGTTGTTCATCTGCGGTGGCGCCTTCTCGGGGCTGCCCGAGCACATCGCCCGCCGCCTGGGCGACAAGCGCGTCGGCTTCCGCACCGTCGATGCCAATGAGGTCCATGCCGACGTGGACGAGGACGATTGGCTGTTGCAGCAGGTCACTCCTGAAGACCTGGTCTCGTTCGGCATGATTCCCGAGTTCATCGGCCGTCTGCCGATCACCACCGCACTTGCCCCTCTGGGTGAGGACGCGCTGATGAACATCCTGACCCAGCCCAAGAACGCGGTGGTCAAGCAGTACCAGGCGCTGTTCCAGATGGAGGGCGCCGAACTGACCTTCACCGAGGAAGCCTTGCGGGCCATCGCCAAAAAGGCCATGGCGCGCAAGACCGGTGCCCGCGCCCTGCGCGCCATCATCGAGGAAGTCATGCTCGACTTCATGTTCGACCTGCCCCAGCAGGCCAAGTTCCAGAAGCGCTTCGTCGTCGACGCCGAAGTAGTCGCCCGCAAAAAGCGCTTGGCGACATTGGCGGACGAGACGAAGAAGACGGCGTGAATCGGGACAGCCGTCGCTGTGTCACGGGGTCGCGGGGTCGCGAAGACAGCCGTCGCGGGGTCGCGGGGTCGCGGGGTCGCGAAGACAGCCGTCGCGGGGTCGCGGGGTCGCGGGGTCGCGGGGTCGGACGGCACAAGGCCCGCACTACGACTTCTGCGGTGTTATGCGACTTCGCGACTTCGCGACCCCGCGACTCCGCGACGGTGTTGTTAAGTGACCCCGCGACGGTGTTGTTAAGTGGCCCCGCGACGGCGTTATTAAGTGACCTCGCGACGGCGTTGTCATGAACCCTGCCCTGCGGGCATTGAAGCCCTATCCCATGGCCGAACTGCAGGCGCGTAAGGACGCGCTGCGGGCGGCTGGCACCGAGATCCATGATTTCGGCACTGGGGATCCAATAGAGCCAACCCCGGCATTCATACCTGCGGCCATGCGGGCGGCGGTGCCGACCATCAGTCAGTATCCTTCGGTGGCAGGGACGCCGGCCCTACGTCAGGCGGTGGCCGGATATGTGCAGCGTCGCTTTGCGGTGACGGTTGATCCGTCGACCCAGGTGCTGCCCTCGGCCGGGTCCAAAGAGGCGATCTTCCATCTCGCGCTGGCGTTTCTGGA
>JBBQTJ010000293.1:0-4509 GCA_038213315.1 Planctomycetota bacterium | reverse complement strand
CTCAGTGACCAACTCGATGTTCGCCTCCTTCGAGGACCTTTCGAACAATCCCGAGTCATCGGCCTTGCGCTCGGGCGTGGTGCAGCAGATGAAGACCTGGACGGCGACCCTGTCCGGTCTGGCTGAACGGCTGCAGGTCTACCAGAGCGATGTGCGCACCGAACTCGAGAACCGGGTGGGCAAGATCAATGATCTGCTCACCCAGATCAGTCAACTCAACGGCCAGATCCGCACTCAGGTGGTGGGTGGCAATAATCCCAATGACTTGATGGATCGCCGGGAAAGCCTGGTCCGCAACCTGTCCGGGCATCTGGAAGTGAAGGTGCGGGCTCAGAAGGATGGCACGCTATATCTGGATAGTGGTGGCCACCTGCTGGTCGGGCAGGATGACGCGGACCAATTGCGGGTCGGGGAATCGGTGGATGGCGACGTCCTCCTGCTCAGCGATACTGGTGGCATCGTCCGCGCCACTGGCGGTGCGGCAGCCTCGCTGCAGCGACTCTACAATGTGGATCTGCCAGCCCTGTCGGCGCAGCTTGACACCATGGCCACCACCGTCGCCCAGAAGATGAATGCGATCCATTCGACTGGCAACAGCCAGGCGCATCTTGCCCCTGGCTTCACCGGCGAGACGGTGATCCCGCCAGACCTAGCGAATGACAATCTGGATTCAGACGTTTTCGAACCGACCACGCTGGGCGGCCCCGGCATCATCGCGGCCTATCGCCCCGACTTCACCGATGCATCCGGCGCGGTAGTGCCCCGCAATCTGACTATCAATGTCTATGACACCGCCACCAAATTGGCCCAGAAGCACGTGCTGCGCTATGATCCCACCACTGGGACGGGCGGGCGCAGCCTGGACGACATTGTCGAGGCCCTGAACACCGGGCATGGTGGCGGCTTCACGCTGTATCCCCCGGGCACCAACGGCCTGGCCGGGGTCAATGCCCGTAAGGCGCCGGTTGATGGCGGCTTCAAGCTGGAGCTGCAGGCGACCAACGGCCTGAGCATCGATTTCAGCATCGCCTTGGACACCAAGCCGAGTGCCAGCGCCTGGACGGGCGGGACGGTGACAGTCACCGGCACCTCGGCCGCAGTGCTGCCGGTGACGCGCATCGCCGCTACGGTGGAATCAGGCGGAACCCTCCTGCGGCTGTCGTATCGCGATCCGAATTCTGGTGCGACCACCTCATTGGGCACCGCCGCCATCCCCAGCGGCGGACCGGTGGCGGTGGCGGGATTCCAGGTGACGACGGGGGCGGGCACCTATCGGGACGGTGACTCTTTTGGTATCGAACTGACCGCGGCCAGCGCGGTGTCCGGCGGTTCGCAGACCCAGACTGCCGCGTGGGTGGCCAGCGACGCGACCGTCAGCCTGAAGGGTCGTTACACCGGGCGCCTGACCTATGACCCCGCGACCCCCTGGAGCATGCGCGTCGTCAGCGCCGGCGTCATCGGCAACAGCAGCACGAAACCCGTGCCGAACAATCCACCGGTGATCGAGTTCACCTATTACACCGGCAGCCAGGCTTCGCCCACCACGCAGACCGTGGTGCGCACCCTGGACGACAGTCGTCCGCCCGGCAGCCCGGTCGAGATCGCCGAGGGGGTCTATGCCGTATTCGGTGCCGGCAGCCTGACGGTGGCGGGCAATCGTCTCGACTTCATCGTCGATGGGGCTCCGGACCAGGCGGGACTGCTGCCGGCCCTGGGCGTGAACAGCATGTTCAGCGGTGCGTCGTCCGAGAAGTTGAGCGTGACCAAGCGCATCAGCGATTCGCCCAGCCAGTTCGACGTGGCCACGACCCGGTCCGAGGGCGACAACACCGCCATCGCCGGCTTGCTCGACATGCGCAAGGCGCGGTTATTCAGTAATAACAGTTTCACCCTGGACGACTACTACCTGAACAACCTCAGCGTGGTCGGGGTACAGATCCAGCAGTCCGAGCGCATGTCGGAGAACCAGGAGGCTCTGAAGGCCAGCCTAGAGGGCCGCCGCGAAGAAGTCTCGGGCGTGAACATCGATGAAGAGGTGGGCGCCCTGATCTTGCAACAGCAGGCCTATTCGGCGGCGGCTCGCGTGGTGACCATGGCCCGCGAAAACATCCAGACCCTGCTCGACCTGCTACGTTAAACGACTTTGCGAGGGAACCGTCATGCAACGCGTCACCAATATCGGCATCACCAGTTCGGTGCTGGGCAATAATCAAAAGACCCTGAGCCGGCTGGCCACCTATCAGGAGCAGCTGTCCTCGGGCAAGCGCGTGAACCGCATGAGCGATGACCCGGTCGCCGGCAAGATCGCCATCGGCCATCGCAAAGGCGTGTTCGAGGCGGACAAGTATCTGGATAATATCAGCAAGTCGTCCGCCTTCATGCAGGCCACCGATGCCACCATGGGCGAGATGTCGCGGATGCTGGAAAACGTCAAGGATCTGGCCGTGCAAGGCGCCAACGGCACCCAGGACGCCAACTCTCGCACCGCCTTGTCCCAGCAGGTCGATGCGTTGCTGGATCGCATGATCGACCTGGGCAACACCCAGCACGATGGGCGCTATGTGTTCTCGGGTACGGCCACCGCGCAGCGCCCCTTTGCCCGCTCGGATGACGACTCGCGGGTGGACTACTCCGGCAATCTGGACGATTTCACGGTGCAAATCGGCCCAAGCTCAGCCGTGGTGGTAAACCAGAACGGCAACGATCTATTCAAGACCGGCGTCGACATTTTCGACTCCCTGGTGGAACTCCGCGATGCCCTCAAAAAAAATGATGGTCCCAAGGTGGCGACGCTGATCGATCGCGTCGATGCGGCCGCCGAGCATGTCATCGTCCAGCACGGCAACATGGGTGGGCGTATGCAGCGCCTGGAACTCGCCCGCAATCAGCTTGAGGACACCCAGGTGCAGTTGCGTCAGCTCATGTCCGACGCGGAGGACGTCGACCTGACCAAGACCCTCACCGACTTCCAGTTGGCCAATACCGCTTTGGAGGCCGGCTTGCAGGTCGGCGCCAGGGTGATGCAGACCTCATTGATCGATTTCCTGCGGTAAGGTGGCGGTAGTTTCGAGTTTCGAGCCGAAAGGTCGCCCCTCGAAACTCATAACTCGAAACTCTTAAATCAAGCGTCACCAGACGCAGCGGACGTCGCAGGCCAGGACCAGGCTATCTATTGATGAACCGTTGAACTGCGTGACCGTGGCATCATTGGGGCCATAGCGCAGGCGGTCTTCGCCGTTTCCGGCGCGCCATTGTTCATAGCCCAGGCGGGCGCCGTAGCCCCAGCCGGTGCTGTCGATGAATTCCAGCTGGGCTTGGCCGCGCCACATCCATGCGTCGGCTTCATGCTGGAAACTGACTGGTTGGGCCAGGTCATCACGTCCGTCTAGGTTGCCTTTGCCGGCAAACGTGCCCAGCCCGACCTGCCCACGGAACGAGAGCAGCAGATTGAAGGCGAGTTGCCAACGCAAGGTGGCGCCAACCGTGGCCATATCCCAGGACGTATGGTAGCTCGAATTTACGTCGTTGGGTGCAGCGTCGGCGGGGATGGACTGGGTCAGATCATGTATGGGCAGGTGCTGCCGCCACGTGGTCAGGGAGAACTCCGGCTCGATAGCCAAGTGGGCGCCAGGCGTAAAGCGCCAGCCCAGGGCGGCGTCGCCCTGCCACGACCAGCCGCCACCAGCTTGGCCAGTGGTGCGGAAGGTCTCGCTGGTTCGGCCATCCGCCGCATAGTCGCTTTGATGGGTGTCGCCGGCCACGGCCACGCCCAGCCAGCCACCGACGCGCAGCATGAGTCCATCGTGGTCGCACCAACCGACTTCGCCCTGCAGGCCGAGCTCGACCTGCTGTTCCCAGGTGTATTCGGTGAGGGTGTCTGGGTTGTTGCCCTGGGCGTCGCCGGCGATGCTCCAGGCCTGGTCGCTGACACGCACCGCCGGAGCGACTTCCAGCCAGGCGGCGGGGGCATGGGCAGTACCGGCTGCCCAGAGATCGACGGCGGCGCAGGCGCCTGGCAGCAAGGCCAACCACAGGCGCAGCGCGTGCATCAGCCGCCTCCACCAGGATTGGGTACCACGTAGATCAAGACTTCCTGGAGATCGCCATGGCCGGAGACGCGATCGGTGACCACCACGCGCACGCGGACGTGCTCGGCGCCAGCGGCGTCAGGCCACGAGACCCGCGCGCTGGTGGCGCCAGTGCGCTCAAGCGTCATGCCGGCCGGGGCGCCAGAGCCGAGGGCGAACACCAGGTCGATCGCCTCGCCCACCGGGCGATGGCTGGGGGGGCCTTCGCGCTGGCCGCGGACATCGGCGACCACGTCGTAGGTCCAGGCGCCCCCCGCTGCGACCGCTAGTTCCGACTCGCTGACGATGCGTGGCCAGTTGGCGCGGTTGAAGTAGGTCACGCCATTGCTGATCAGGCGCGTAGTGCCGTTGCCGGCGGCATCCGTGAGGGTGAACGCGAGGTCATAGACGGCGCCCGCGACCAGGGTCGGAGGCCGGCTCA
>JBBQTJ010000292.1:0-4509 GCA_038213315.1 Planctomycetota bacterium | reverse complement strand
TGGTGATCGCGGAAAGCACGCTGGCAGGCGGTGCCAGCCTGACCACCAGCCATGCCCGCTGGACCCATGCCCGCGCCAGCGTTGCGGTGCATGGCCTGGATCGTCGTTGCCCGCCCCTGGCGGGCGTGACCGGCACTAAGGGCAAAAGCACCACCACGCATTTCGCCTGGTGGGCCATGGGTCTGGGCGCGGCCCGCGTCGGGACCATTGCGTGGCATGACGGCCTGAGCGAACGCGCCTGCGCCCAGACCACGCCGCCGCCGGAAGAGCTGCATGAGTTCCTGCACGGTCTGGACCCTGCCTGTCCCGGAGTGGCGTTGGAGATCAGCAGCCATGGCTGCGATCAGCAGCGCCTGGCCGGGCTGGGCTTGGCCGCCTTGGCCTATTCAGGGCTTGGCCGTGACCACTTGGATTATCATAAGACCATGGCCCATTACCTGGCGGCCAAGCTGCGCGCGGTACGCTGGGTGCTGCCTGGCGGGACGGTGATCGTGAATGCCGACGACGCCCATGCCGCCGCGTTCGCCCACGCGGGGCGGGCTGCGGGTGCCTGCGTGATCGCCCTGGGCCAGGACGCGCGCGGCTTGCAGGCCCACGCCCATGCCCGGCCGCAGCGCCTGGGACAGCACTGGCGGCTGCACCTGGACGGCGCCGCCCATGATCTGCCGACGCCCCTGACTGGGGCCTTCAATGCCTGGAATGCGGCGGCGGCGGCGCTGCTGGCCATGAGCTGCGGCGTGTCGCTGGAGACGGCCCTGGCCCGGCTGTCGGCCTGCCCACCGGTCCCTGGGCGGCTTGAACGTCTGGCCGAGTCACCGGTCACCTATGTCGATTACGCCCATACGCCGGAATCCATCACGGCGGTGCTGGCTGCCCTGCGCGAGGCCCATCCCGGCCGCCGCCTGGTGATCGCTTTCGGCTGCGGTGGCGACCGTGACCCCGGCAAGCGTGGCCCCATGGGCAGCGCCGCCGGTGCTGCCGATGCGATCGTGGTGACCAGTGATAACAGTCGCAGCGAGGACCCCGCCGCCATCGCCGCCCAGGTGCTCGCCGGCATCCCCGCCAGCGCCATGCGTGAGGTCGTGCTCGAACGCGGTTCGGCCATTCGCCGGGCCCGGGAATTGGCGGGTATCGAGGGCGTGGTGGTGATTGCTGGCAAGGGCCACGAAACCACCCAGACCGCCGCTGGGGTGGTCGCCACCTGGGATGATCGCGCCGCGGTCCGCGCCCTGGCGCAGGGGGGCGACCATGGCTGAGCACACGTCGCTGCATCGCCCCAGCCGGCCCGGGGCTCCGCTGGTCCTGGAGGCCGCCACTGCCGAGGCCCTGACCGGCGGCACCTGGCACGGCGCGCTGCGCACCGTGACGGTGCATGGCGCGGC
Organism: Planctomycetota bacterium; assembly: GCA_038213315.1. Classification (GTDB taxonomy): domain Bacteria; phylum Planctomycetota; class UBA11346; order UBA11346; family UBA11346; genus JBBQTJ01. Next base: position 3,127 of record JBBQTJ010000292.1, on the reverse strand, counting down.
CATCGACAGTCGTCTGGTCACGGCGGGATGCCTGTTCGCGTGCCTGCGCGGCGAACGTGTGGATGGCCATGATTTCGCCGCCACCGCCGTGGGCGATGGGGCCGCGTTGATCCTGGCTGAACGCTTGGTGAACGTGCCGGTTCCGGTGCTGGTGGTGCGGGATGTCACTGCGGCGCTAAGCGCCCTGGCCACTGCAGCCCGCCGCCGTGCCACCGGAGTGCGCTGGATCGGCATTACCGGCTCGAATGGCAAGACCACGGTGAAAGAGCTGACCGCCGCCGCGTGCGCCGCCCACGCCCAGGTGCATGCCACCCACGGCAATCTCAACAATCACCTGGGCGTGCCCTTGACCGTGCTGAACTGCCCGGCCGACGTGGCCTATGCGGTGATCGAGATGGGCGCCAATCATCAGGGCGAGATTGCGGCCCTGGCCGCGATTGCCCAACCCCAGGTCGGTGGCATCACCGGCATCGGGCCGGCGCATCTGGAAGGCTTCGGCGGTCTGACTGGCGTTGCCACGGGCAAGTCCGAGCTGTTCGCGGCCTTGCCGCCGGGGGCGCCAGCCTTCCTAGGACTGTTCGGTCTGGCGGATCATGCGCACGCTCAACAGGTGGAGGTGAGCGAGCTGCTGGCCACGGTCCAGCAGGCCGCCATGGGTCGGCAGTTGACCCTGGTGGGCGGCGAGGATGCACCGGTGTCCGGTCAGGTCGCCGACGACCATGTGGTGCTGAGTACGCCCTGGGGCGAGGTGCGACTGGCCCTCTTGGGCGCGCATAACCTGGCTAATGCCGCGCTGGCCTTGCAGCTGGCCGTCGCCGCCGGGGTCCCCGGTCCCGTGGCGGTGGCCGGCTTGGCGGCGGCCAAACCCGTGGCGGGCCGGTTGGCCACCCGGGTGGTGGGTGCGCACACCATCCTCGACGACAGCTACAATGCCAATCCGGCGAGCATGGTGGCGGGCCTGACGGTGCTGGCCGCCCGCGCCGGTCGGCGTTTGGCCGTGCTGGGCGCGATGGGTGAACTGGGCCCGACCAGCGCCGCGTGCCATCGTCAGGTCGGGGCCGCTGCGGCGCGCCTGGGCCTGCCCCTGGTGGTGGTGGGCGGACGGGCCGCCGAGATCCTGCACGGCTACCGCGCCGGTGGCGGAAGTGACGGCACGTTGGTCGACGACCACGCCGAAGCGGTGGCTTTGGTGCGACGTCTGCTTGCTGCTGGTCCGACCACCGTGCTGATCAAAGCCAGCCGCAACGCCGGCCTTGAGGCTGTGGTGACGGGCCTGGCCCAGGGGGTGGCGGCATGCTGAGCCTGCTCGCCCAGTATGAGCAACTGTTCGGTCCCTTGCGCCTGTTCGGCTTTGTCACCACCCGCGTGGTGATGGCGATGATGACGTCATTCGTCCTGATGCTGCTGGTCATGCCGCCGCTGATCCGCTGGCTGCGCCGGCGCAAGTTCGGCGAGGGCGGCGCCAAGGGCGACGGGGCCGTGATGGTGGACATCATGCGCGAAGGCAAGAAAGGCACGCCCACCATGGGCGGCCTGGGCCTAGTGGCCTGCATCGCCGGGTCGGCGTTGCTGTGGTGCGATCCGCTGGTGCCCAAGGTGTGGGTGCTGCTGCTCGGCCTGCTCGGCTTCGCCGTGGTGGGCTACCTGGATGACCGCACCAAGATTTTCAAAGGGGCCCAGGGCACGCCGGACATGGTCAAGCTGGTCTTGCAGCTGGGTTTGGCCCTGGCCTGTGGGGTGGCCTTGTATGCCGCCTTCAACCATGACGCGAGCCTGGTGCCGTATCAGCGTCCGGCCGGCACCCCGGCCGAGTGGTATAAGAAATTCATTGGTGAAGAGAGCTACATTATCCGTCTGGGCATGCATCAAGTCGCGATCCCGCTGGTGCCGGTGCAGTACGCCGTCAGCCTTGGCCTATTTTATATTCTGTGGGCTGCCTTCGTGACCACCGCCTGCGCCAATGGCGTGAACTTCACCGATGGCATGGACGGGCTGGCGGGCGGCACGGTGTTCATCGCGGCGCTCGCCTTCATGGTCATCGCGTATCTGGTCGGCCGGGTCGACGCCGCCGACTACCTCAAGGTGCTGTTCGTCAGCGATGGCGCCGAGGTCGCGGTGTTCTGCGCTGCCATCGCCGGTGGCTGCCTGGGCTTCCTGTGGTTCAATTGCGCCCCCGCCGAGGTCTTCATGGGCGACACCGGCAGCCAGGCCCTGGGCGGCTGCCTGGGGCTGGTGGCCCTGACCACCAAGCAGGAGTTCCTCATCGTCCTGGTCGGCTGCATCTTTGTCGCCGAGGCCGGCTCGGTGGCGATCCAGAAACTGGTCTTCAAGGCCACCAAGCACCGCCCGGGCGGCGGCGTACGAGTTTTCCGCTGCGCGCCCATCCACCACCATTTCCAATACGCCGGCCTGCCCGAGTCCAAGATCGTCCTGCGCTTCTGGATCGTTGCCGCCTTGGGCGCCTTGCTGGCGCTCGCGACGTTGAAGGTGCATTGATGAAAATGGCCACTGTCGCGGGGTCGCGGGGTCGCGGGGTCGCGGGGTCGACCTCGGAACAGCTCTATCCTCGTCTACGTCTACATGATGCCCGGCTGTCGACCCCGCGACTCCGCGACGGTGGTCAGGGTTATTTTCCTCTCCCTGCGTTAGCAGTGTCGCGGGGTCGCGGGGCCGCGGGGTCGACCTCGGAACAGCCCGATTCTCGTCAACGTCTACATGATGCCCGGCTGTCGACTCCGCGACTCCGCGACCCCGCGACCCCGCGACAGTGGTCAGGATTATTTTTATGACTCCCCGCGCCCTCCGCTTCCAGCTCTGGCTCATCGTTGCTGCCCTGTGCGGGTTTGGCTTGGTGATGATTGCGTCGACCACCGGCATGATGACGCGGACGGAGGGGGCGGTGACCTTCCGCTTCGTCACCGTCCAGGCCGCGGCGATGGGGATCGGAATTGTCGCAGCCTTGGTGATCGGGCTATTGGGCGCTGATCGCCTGCGCAGTTCCTTGTTGATGGCGACCGCCGCGGGCGTCACCTTGTGCTGCTTGGCGGCGGTCCTGGTGTTCGGGGCCGAGGTCAATGGCGCCAAGCGCTGGATCAATCTGGGCGTGGTCAAATTCCAGCCGGCGGAG
>JBBQTJ010000291.1:0-4550 GCA_038213315.1 Planctomycetota bacterium | reverse complement strand
GTGCGTGGCCAGGCCGCCGAACAGGCCAACTCGACCTCAACCGAACGATTGCATACGGACCTGGCCAAGGCTCGCACCCAGCTCGCCAGCCTGCAGATTGAGCGTGCCCGCAACCTGATCGCCCACCGTGAACTTGATGGCGCTGCCAAGGCTTGTGACCTGGCCCTGGAGCAAAATCCTGGCGATCCCCAGGCGACCTGGCTAAAGGCCTGTCTGCAGGCCGGTCGACAAGCTTATACCGACGCCATCGCCACCCTGCAGCCGCTGACTGCCACTGGCGACCTGTCCAGCCAAGCGACCGAACTCACCCGGCTCAGCACCGCTGCGGCCACGGCGCCGTCACCCAAAGCTGAATCCGAGCTCGGCGATTTCTTTGTCGCCCAGGATCTGTTCGCCTTGGCCGATGGCCGTCGCATGACCCCCGAAGCTCAGCAACGCCTGTACCAGGCAGCCTTCGAACGGTTTTGGGCCGGCAGCTCGCGCTGGATGCAGACCACGGGTACCGGCTTGACCTTCGTGCGTCAGGGGCCGGACGGCCCGGCCAATGCCACGCTGGTGACCGACCTGTCGCCTTTGCGCGATCTGCCCCTGCGGGAACTGTGGCTACAAGACACCCGCGTCGGGAATATCGCCGCATTGAAAGAGATGCCCCTGACCGCGCTGTCCCTGGCCCGCACCCAGGTTCGTGATCTGTCACCGTTGCAGGGCAGCAATCTTGAAATTCTCGACCTCAGCGACACTCACATCAGCGATCTGACCCCGCTGACCGGCATGCCGCTGCGCCAGCTCAGTGTGGCCCGGACCAAGGTCGCCAGCCTGCAACCTTTGCTCGGGCGTCCGCTCAAGGACCTTGATCTGGCCAGCACCCTGGTGAAGGACTTGGCGCCCCTGCAGTACATGAAACTTGATCGGTTGATCCTGGAAGGCCTGGCCATCCCCGATGGTGGCTTGCGGGTACTCCAGCAAATGCCGCTCACTTCTCTTTCGTTGCGCAGCACAGGCACGGTCGATCTGGCCCAGCTACGCGGCCTGCGCCTGCGCACGCTTGATCTGTCCGGCAACAGCGCCTTGCAGCGCCTCGATGCCTTGGTGGGCATGCCCTTGGAAGATCTCGATCTCTCTGGCAATACTAATCTCAGTGACCTGTCGGCGCTGTCCGAGCTGCCGCTGAAGCGGCTGAACCTGGTCGGCACCCGCGTCACCGACCTTAGCCCGCTGGCAGCCATGCCGCTTGAGCGCCTCGACCTCAATCCCAAGACCATCACCATCGGACTCGACGCTTTGCGGGCCAAGCGCACCTTGAAGGAGTTCGGCCCCGAACCGGTCAAGCCGGCTGCGCAATTCTGGCGCGAGGTCGCCGGACCGTGATCGCGCTGGCCATTCAGGCGCTGGTCATCTCGGCGCGAAAACAGGGTGTCCTGGATGAGGATAATCTTGGTCGGCTGGGGCGGCGCGCGGAACGGCGCGGTGTGGCCTGCGTGGCCGATCTACGTGCCTGGTTGACCGACAGCAAAGACTGCACACCACGCTTGGCGCAACAACTGCTGCGCTTGCTGCCAGCACTGAATGAACATCAGGTCGGCGACAACCTTTTACTCACCCATCTGGCCGATGGTGGCATGGGCCGGGTCTATCTGGCCGAGAATCCAGCGGGCGAATTGGTGGTGGTCAAAACCCTGCGCTCAGAGTTCAGTGATAACCCTCGGTACGCCCACCGCTTCAAGCGCGAGGTTGCCATCACCGGGCGTCTTGATCATCCCAATCTGGTCAAATGCCTTGGCCATGGCCAAGAACCGGACGGGCAGCTCTTTCTGGTGCTCGAATATGTCCCCGGGGGCGATCTCGCGGCGCTGATCTCGCGCATCAACCGGCTGCCCCAGGTCGAAGCCCTGATCATCTGCTATCAAGTCGCCAAAGCCGTGGCCCATGCCCATGGCATGAGCCTGATCCACCGGGACATCAAGCCGGGCAATGTCTTCATCGCCAGCGATGGCCAGGCCAAGCTGGCCGACTTCGGCTTGGCCCGCTCCACCGTGGACAGCTACTCGCTGAACACCATCGAAGGGCGCGCCATCGGCTCGCCCTCGTTCATGTCTCCCGAGCAGGTTGCTGGCAGCAAGGACATCGACACCCGCGCCGACCTCTATGCCCTGGGCTGTGTGCTGTACTACCTGCTGGTGGGCCACGGACCCTTCACCGGCCAAGCCCTGGACATCATGCGCGCCCAGGTCGACGCGCCCCCACCGGACGTGCGGACCAAGCGAGCGGAGGTGCACGAGCGCACCGCCAAGACCATCCTGAAACTGCTGTCCAAGGATCCCGCGCGACGCTATCAGACCCCGCAGCGGCTGGTCGAGTCCTTGAACAAAACCCTGCGCACCCTGGGCGTTGATCCCGAAAACCGCCTCTGCCAAGAGACCATCAACCTCTCCGCCTCTGGAACTCACGCCGCCCTCCAGGAGCCACCCCCTGCCCCGGCCACCAGACCCGCGACGGTAACGGTTCCAAAGGTCAGCCCCCCGGCCCCGTCGTCCGCCCGCCATACCCAGCCCTCCACCCAGGACGGACTGTGGTTGGATCCACCAACCGCGCGCGCCACCCGGCCGATCGCCAAACCGGTAGCAGACCCTTCCACCAGGGCGAACGAAGCGGCCGTGGCACGACCTCCGGTACCAACTCACCCCTCGCCGCCAGCCCGAGCGGCCACCCCGGCCCCGGTGCTGTCGGCCAGGCCATCGACCGTACTCACCATGCCCACGCCGCAGCCGAGCCGGCTGCAACCGCTCATCCTGGTTCCCGCCACCGGCAGCGAGATGAGTCTGACGGATCAGGGCTTGGCCACGGTGCGCGATGATGGCGACCGCCTGGTCGGTTCGGCCGCGGCGGCCGTGGCTGAGGATTGGCTGACCCTGGAGGGGGTCGATGGCTCTCGGATCATCCTGCTCGCACGTTCAACCATTGTCGTCGGCAAGGTCCGCGAAGCCCCGGTCGACCTGACCCTGCGCGTCTACCCGCTCGACCAGTTTGGCGATGAATGCCAGCGGGTCTCGAAGACGCATTTCCGGCTGCGCTGCGATCGGGACAATCGCACCCTGGTGATTGAGGATACCGGCAGTGCAAATGGCACCATTCTTGATGGCCGCATGCTGAATCCTTTGCAGCCTTGGCCGCTGGCCGAGAACCGCGAACACCAGTTGGAGATCCCGCGCAGCATCCGCATGGCCATCCGGTCTGTGCCGCAGCGCAGCCAGCAGACCTTCCGCATCGCCGGCATGCCCGCAGGTGGCAAAGGCTCAGGCTGCGGCATCGACTCCAGCCACGTCCATGATGCCGTGGTGCTGCGGCGCATCGACAATCGCGCCGAGATGCGCTATGCGATGGTGCTTCGTCGCGTCACGGTCGGCGGTCAGCGCGCTGATCTGCCGGTGGCCAACTGGACGGGTCCGGATCTTGATCTCGCCCGCTTTGCTGGCCGCTGGATCTGGCGCACCGTCGGCTTCGGCGCGTGGCTGCCGGTGATCGCCGGCAGCCCGCTGGACTCCTTCCCGCTGCTGGCCAAGGCGGGGTCTTATGAGGATTATCGCTAAGCGCTAACTGATCACGCTGGCCAAATGGCCAAGGCCCGGGTGCAATCGGCCAGTGACGGCACCAGGGCGAGGCGGAAAAAGCCCTCGCCGCCAGCGCCGAAAAATCCGCCGGGGCTGATCACGATGCCACGCTCCAGGCAGCGGGCGGCGTACTGGTCGGCGCTGCTGTCCGCCGGGACCTCTGCCCACAGATACAAGCCAGCGCTGCTGGGCAGGATGCGGATGCCTTTGGCGGTCAAACCGTCTGACAGCAGGCGGTGCTTGGCCGCGAAGATGCCACGCCGCTCGGCGGCATGCTGATCATCGGCCCAGGCGGCCGCCCCAGCCGCCTCGACGAAGGCCGGCGAGCCGACGCCCATGTGCACCCGCCAGCGGCGGAAGGCTGCAATCAGGCCGGCATCGCCAGCGATGAAGCCCGAACGGTAGCCAGTCATCCCGCTGCGCTTTGAACAACTGTGGAAGGCCAGGACGCCCTGCGTTGCCACCTGCAGCACCGAGGGGGGGGCGGCGGCGTCAAAGAACCACAGATCCTGATAGCACTCGTCGCTGGCCAGCAGGATGCCGTGGGCCTGGCAGACCTCGACCTGGGCCCGCAGGTAGCCCAGGTCGACGCAGGCCCCGGTAGGATTGTGCGGGTAATTCAGCCAGGCGATGGCGGTGCGCTTCAACTCAGCCGCCGGCAGGGCCGACAGATCAAGTCGAAAGCCATGCGCCCGCTGCAATACCACCGGGTGCGGACGACCGCCAGCGAACAGGGCCGACGACTCGTAAACGGGGTAGGCCGGCGTACCGAAGACCACCAGATCGCGACCGCTAGCGGGATCCAGAAACGCCAGCGCGAGATGGAAGATCGCCTCTTTGGACCCGGCCGAGGGCAGCACCTGGGTCGACGGATCAACCGTCACCGCAAAGCGACGCTGCACATATCCGGCCACCGCCTGACGTAGGGCCGGCGTCCCTGCC
>JBBQTJ010000290.1:0-4580 GCA_038213315.1 Planctomycetota bacterium | reverse complement strand
TCGAGGAAGAGCGTTGCCCTGGTTCGATCGCGGATGCCGGGAGTCTGGCGGAACCACTCCTCGATCACTCCGCCCAAGTCGACGGCGGTCATACCATTGAGCCGCTCATCCTCCAGGTTGAGATAAAGCAGCGCTTCACGTGGCGAACCGGCGGCCAAGCGGTCGGCAAGGCATTGCCACAGGAAGGTCGACTTGCCGCTCTGGCGCATGCCGATGACCGCGTGTGCCTTGCCGCGCACCGCGGGCAGACGAACGTCGCGGCGGGTGAGCGTTGGCACCGGGGTGGTCAGAGCGTCGGCGATGCGCTAGCGAAGGACGGCCCGTATGTCACTCATGGAAGGATAGATTATCAGTGATCTATCCTTTTCAAAAGGACAGATTGCTGAACAGGCTCGGTTTGCAACTCGTGCAGCACTTGCAGAGCACGCGTCAGTTTTGTTGTGGTGGGCCTGGTCACCGGCAGCCCACCTTATAACGCCATGTCGCACTCTGGCCAATCCCCTGCGCCAATCCTGCGTATCTCTGCCGGGGTCTGCGTGAGCGTTTCGTCCAGGGCGCCGGCCTTTGCATCCTTCGCCTTGCCCTGGGGCTTCTGCCAAATCACTGTCCGCTGGGCGGTGAGTCATCCGACTGTGGAGCGACGGAAAACCACCGACATGGGCGCAATCCACCACCTTGAACGCCGTCAGGTCATTCCGATCCCTCTGCAGGAGGCGTGGGATTACTTCGCCACCCCTCGCAATCTTGAAGAGATGACGCCAGCGTCGTTATCGTTCCAGATCCAGTGGGGTGGCGAAGAACCCATGCATCCAGGCCAACTGATCGGCTACCGGGTGAAGGTCGCGCCTGGCACCTATGTGAATTGGCTGACCGAGATCACCGTGGTCGAACCCGGCGTGGCCTTCGTCGACGAGCAGCGCCGTGGTCCGTACCGTTTGTGGCATCATCTCCATCGCTTCATGTCCGTTCCTGGCGGAACGCAGTGCCTTGATCGCGTGCGCTACGAACTGCCCTTCGGCCCACTTGGTGCCGCGCTGCACGCGCTGTGGATCAAGCGCCAACTGATGCACATCTTCGACTTCCGCACCGACCACCTGGTGCGACGCTTCGGCCCGGCGCCAGCACCGGTCTTAGTAAAGGACTGACCATGCCCAATATCCTTATCGTCGGCCCAGGCGGCATCGGTAGCGCCATTGCGCGTGAGCAGCACGCACGTGGCTGGGGTATCACTCTGCTCGGACGCTCTGGCGAGCGTATTGCCGCGGTGGCAGCCGGCCTACCTGGCTGCACCACCCAGGTCAGCGATCCGACCGACATCGATGGGCTTCCGGCCTGTGCGCCGGCGCTGCACGAGCTGCGACCCGACGGCTTCCAGGGGGTGGTGTGCGCGGTCGGCTCTGTGCTGTTGCAACCGTCACAGCGGATATCAGCCGCAGCGTGGCGGGCGGTGATGGCCGCCAACCTCGACGCCGCCTTCGCCACGCTCCGCCTCGCCATCGAGTTGATGCCGAACGGAGGAAGCGTTCTGCTTTTTTCGAGCGGCGCGGCGCGCATCGGCCTGCCCAACCACGACGCTATCGCCGCCGCCAAGGCTGGCATCGAAGGGCTGGTGCGCTCGGCAGCGGCGACCTATGCCCGACGCAACCTGCGCATCAATGCGCTGGCGCCTGGCTTGACCGATACCCCTTTGGCGGCGCCGTTGCTCGCTTCGCCAGCCGCGCGCAAGGCCTCCGAAGGCTACCATGCCCTGGGCCGCATTGGTGATCCGGCGCAGGTCGCGCGCTTGGCGGCGACGCTGCTTGATCCCGCCAACGACGGCATCACCGGCACCATCATCGCGGTGGATGGCGGCCTCGGCCAGTGCCGCACCTGACTCAGCAAACCCATGGCGTTATCATCGGGGTGGGGAATAATTGGCTCTGTTGGCAAGCACTCCGCCAGCCATGGACAAGGACTACATGGATACCGCCACCTTCCGCGCCTGTTTGCTGGTCGCACCCGCTGATGCCAAGCCGATCTTTCTCACTGGGGCCACTGGCTACATTGGTGGCCGTCTGGCGCGTTGGTTGCTTGATCGCGGGTGGCGGGTTCGCGCTGCGGTGCGTTCGCCCGAAAAGTGCATTGGTCGCGCGTGGACAAATAATTCCAGATTGAGTGTTGTGGTCGTCGATCTTGCGGACCGGCAGGCGTTGGCGCAGGCGATGAGCGGATGCGGTACGGCATATTACCTGGTCCACTCGATGCTGGTTGCAGGGTCGGATTTTCATCAGCGGGATCGCCTGCTGTCTGAGGTTTTTGCCCAGGCCGCCGCCGATGCCGCGCTGGAGCGGATCATCTATCTTGGTGGTTTGGGCGAAACCGGGCTGGGCCTCAGTGAGCATCTGGCTTCGCGTCGTTCGGTCGAGGAAGCGCTTGCGGCTGGAAAAGTGCCCCTGACCGCATTTCGTGCAGGGGTTATTCTGGGCAGCGGTTCGGCATCATTTGAGATTCTTCGCTATTTGGTCGAACGTTTACCCGCGATGGTCACACCACGCTGGGTCAAGACTGAATGCCAACCGATCGCTGTTCGCAACGTTCTGCATGTGCTGGTCGCTTGTCTGACCACGCCAGGATCAATTGGTGCCACGCTTGATTTGGGTGGCCCTGAAGTGTTGAGCTATCGCGAGCTCATGCAGATCATGGCTTCCGCGCTTGGACTTCGACCGCGCATTATCGTTTCGGTGCCGGTGCTGACGCCACGTTTGTCGTCGTGGTGGATTCATCTGGTAACCCCGATCGATCACCGCTTGGCGCGACCACTGGCCGAAGGCCTGCGCAATCGGGTCGTGTGTCGGGATCAGCGTGCCAACGAATTGATGCCGCAACCACTGCTTACCGTGCGTGAGGCCATCGATCTGGCCTTGCGACGAGAAGCCTCCGACGATGTGGAGACTAGCTGGAGTGACGCCGGCCCCATGCCTGGGGATCCCCAGTGGTCGGGCGGAACGGTGTTCAGCGACCAGCGTACCCGCACCACCAACGCCAGCGCCGCCGCTGTATTCCGTGCTATCTGCCTGGTTGGCGGCGATCATGGCTGGTATGCCACTGATTGGTTGTGGCACGTGCGCGGCGTACTTGATCGCTTGGTTGGCGGCCCGGGTTTGCGTCGAGGTCGGCGCGACGCCGTACGGTTGCTGCCTGGCGATGCGGTGGACTTTTGGCGGGTGACAGTGGTTGAAAACGATCGACGGCTGGAACTGTTCGCAGAAATGCGTCTGCCTGGCGAGGCCCGCTTGGAATGGACCATCATCGACCGCGGCGACCATCGCGAAGTCATGCAACGCGCCCGTTTTTATCCACGCGGTCTGGGCGGCTTGCTGTATTGGTATGCGGTACTGCCACTGCACGCGCTGGTGTTCCCACGCCTGCTCGCCGGCGCCTTGCGGGCGGCAGAAAAATCGTAGGGGGCCGGGTGCCGGGGGGCCAGGCAGCGTAGACCCCATGAGGCACCCTAGACCCCATGACGCCATCACTCCCCCACAGCGTCCTTGCGGGCGGAACTGATGCTGCCCCGATTGGGTGGAGTCGTGGTTTAACGAGCGACATATACCTGTGACCAGTCGCAAGGATTTGGTCAAGTTGGGACTGTAGAAGTACGGATCCTCCTTACATGAGGAGCGTTTCAGGCTTCAGTCGCAGCTGTGCTGCAAGTGACGGCGGCCTGGGCCGCACGCCGATGTCGCGCGACATCGTCATCGGGCAGGATGAGGACACAGGTGATAAGGTTGAGCAAGGCGGAGCGATTGACGCTGATCGCACCTCTCTCCTGGCCGCGCTGCGCATCGAGTTCGATCAGTTCTTTGGCGGGTTGCTCAGAAGGAGCTGGGTATCATGCCAAGAGTTCCTGCGTGGCCGCCTAGGTCCACCACTGACGCGGAGGTGTCGGATGTGGATGGCGGGCGGGATCTGGTAAGGTGGCTGGTCGTGGCCCAGCGCCTCCTCTGTAAGATCAAAGCCGGGCAGGGCCAGCGGTCCTAGGTCAGCGCTCAGCGCATTGACAGGCCAGCGGGTCTTGCTCAGGTGCCGCTATGCCCGTGTTCTTCGCCCTGCTGGCCGTGGTCGTTGGCCTGATCCTGCTGACTGTTGGCGCCGATCGGCTGATCGGCGCCGCCGTGGCCATCGCCCGGCGCTTCCGCCTGTCCGAAGCGGTGATCGGCGCCACCATCGTCGCCGGCGGAACCAGCATGCCGGAACTGGTCGCCAGCCTGGGCGGGGCCCTCGGTGGCCAGTACGGATTGGCGGTGGGCAACGTGGTCGGCTCAAACTGCTTCAACATCGGGATGATTCTTGGGCTGGTCGCGCTGATTACGCCAATGCAGGTGGCGCCGGCCATCGCCCGCTTCGACTGGCCGTTCATGGCCGTGACCACCATCGCCTGCTGCGCCATCGCCGCTGGTCTGGGCGTCTTCCCGTTGTGGGCCTGCTGCATCTTCCTGGTGGTATGGCTGGGCTATGTCGTCTATGCGGTGCGCAGCGGGCGCGGCTTGGATGAGGCGACCGAGGAGCCCGTCGCAGCCATGACTCCATCGATGATGGCGCTG